>JAGMEZ010000266.1 GCA_023127905.1 Caldifarciminota bacterium | reverse complement strand
TTAACAGAAATTCATGAAGATGTCAAGATTTTTGCGATATTCAGCTAATGTGAAATCTGAAGGTGTGACCTTGTTAAATTATTTGACGTGAATGGTCCTTGGATCAAGTCCTTTGTTGCCTTCAAAACTAATGTGAGCAGTGTCAGATAAAACAATATTTACCCCTGGATCGCCTCCCCCCATAGGTGTATAACTTAATCTCGCAAATTTTCCATCTGTAGAAATCCAGCGACGCCAATCTGCAGCGCTCCCTCTTGATTGATCAAAATCCAATATGCGTGCTTTGCTATTAATAGGCAGTTTTGCAACAAAAATGAGTTGGCCAATAGGTTCGTCTTTGCGCGGTCTGAAATCAATCCGTACAACGTAGCCTTTTTCTGTCTTATTGATATCCACACTAGAGTAGGATAACGTATTAGGCTTTGCCATTGCTTTAGTTTCGGCAATATCCAGTTCCAGCTTTTTCAACGCTCTTTCAACGACAAGGTTCGGATATTTAGAAACTGCAATCTCAATAAATGGTTCGAGATTGGATTCTAGTGTATCTATTCTTGCTAACAAAGACAGTGTGTTTTTACTAGCGTCTTCTTGACTTTTGTGATGAAGCACAATTAGGCTGTCATTTTGCAATCGAAGTCCAGATATTTCTGTCACTAACTTTGTTGCTTTACGCTCCTCAAAAATATGCATAACAGCAGATATACCTAGAAGTACAATAAATAACACCAAGAGGCTAATTCTAATGCTTTTGTTACGCTTTGTTCTTTTGTCTGGATACTTGTAATCAAGTACAAATTGAAAAACGTATATTAGAACAACTATGAGCAATACACCTAACTTAAGGCAAATCATATCTTAGCACCAATTCCCAGATTCTTTTTAGTACCAGCGGTGCATTGAGAACTCTGGGTCAGACTTCTAGATACGAAATAGAGTTTCTCTATTTTTCTTATTGTTTTACACCCATTCAATTCTCTCTTCAATTTAGTGACATTATATATAAGTTAAGCAAGAAAGTCAAGAGTTTTGCTCCAACAGCAACTAAGAGGCTCAAAAATAGGATGTATCTTTATTTTTTCCAGTTCCTTTTTATGTTAAATGTTGAGACCTGACCCCTATTCCTTAGTTCTTTGAAAATAGGGCGCTGTCCCCATTTTATAACTTTAAATGCTGTAAATTTTACAGAATGTTCTAAACGCTTTAAACGATTATAACGATTTAACGAACTGTCGAATTCCACTCAATTTCCATTTCTCAGAAACTCACAAAAATGTCAAGATGATAAAAATGGTCGCTGTCCCCCTTTTTGGAAGCTATACCCTCCGAAGCCTTTGGCGCTGGAGGGTGTCCCTATTTTCCATATCTGCTTCAATATCTGAATGTTAAATGTTGAGACTTGACCCCTATTCCTTAAAAATGGTCGCTGTCCCCATTTTCGTTAGCAAAATGAAAATGTCCTATTTTATTTCTTTGGTTTTTTTAGTTCCGCTAAAGTCATAAAGTAAAGCACCGTCCCCATTCATTACTCGATATTACTTTGACACAGAACTCTTATTAATTAGTTGGAGCTAGATTCCAGATTCCAGCCTGAAGTGATGAAAAGCATGCGTACCCCCTTGAAGAGGAACTATATATATGGTATAGTCCTCTTTGAAAACCTTAACAAAGGAGGTACGCAATGTTATATTTTGGTTGTGACTTACATAAGAAGTGGACCACATTCACCGTCATGGATGAGCGTGGTTCAATCCTCTCGCAACAGAACATTCCTAATACTCCCTATGCAATAGAGCACTATGTCAATGGTTTTTCAGGTGAGAAGACCGCCACGGTAGAAGCAACCTTTAGCTGGTTCTGGTTTGTAGATCTGATGGAAGACCTAACCCAGAAAACTATACTGGCTCATCCCGGTAAAGCTAAAGATATCCTGAAAGGACGAGCAAAAACAGATAAACTCGATTCCAAAGGTTTAGCTGAACTCACACGTGTCGACCTCATTCCTGAAGTCTATATCCCTCCCACCGAAATACGAGATATACGAGAATTACTTCGCTATCCACCAGGGCTCGTAAGACTCAGAACCTCCTTAAAGAACAAGACACATTCTATACTCCATAAGAATGGCATACTCCATTCCTTCTCCGATCTCTTCAGTGAGCGAGGAAAACAGTGGCTCGGTGAACTGCCGCTCAGATCCTGCTACCAGTATATCCTCAAAACCTATATTGATCTCATCCAGACCTTTAATACCCTTGTAACAGAGGCAGAACAGGAGATCTACACAAAACCCTTAAAACAAGACGAAGAAATTACACTCTTGCGTGATTTGCCGGGCATTGGGGAATTGTTCGCTTTCCACATTAAGTATGAAATCGTAACCATAGAACGATTCTACAGTGATAAAAACCTTGTCTCCTATGCAGGTCTGGCTCCAGCAACCAAACAATCTGCTGAGAATATCAGACATGGGAAACTGATCCCCCAGTCTAATCACTGGCTCAAATGGGCATTAATTGAAGCTGCTCAGCATGCACGACGCCATTACTGGTTTCGACCAACATACAAGAGGGTGCTCTTGCGACACGGAAAGAACATCGCTAAAATCGCTGTTGCAAGAAAGTTAGCACGAGTGATCTATTTCATGCTCTCACGAAAAGAACCATTCAGAGGACGTGAGTAAACTTCCGTACAACGGGTATCTCCACGGGGTCATGGTCCATAGAGACCCAGCAGCCTGAATGAGAGTACCGTAACCAGGATACACCGATACGTATCCTGGGAACCAATGAAACTTCATGTGCCACAAGAGCACCAGATAGCTGACTGAGCCATTGTCCTCTTGAGGACAAACGAGCTTCAGATGTCAAAGAACAAGAGCTGCTTGATAAAACCGTGGATGTATACGAACAAAAATCTTGACTTCCTCTGAAGATTAGGATATATTATATGTAATGTAAATATATTATAATTATGACGAAATTGCAATAGAAAAATGATATCCAGAGGGTACGCAGCCTTTCATAGCTGACCCCGTTGGTCCCCGTTGGTTTCTTGACCCCGTTGGTTTCTTAACGTGTTTAACTAGAGTAACTGTTTTGCCTGAACCAGGTCCAGCAATTACTATTCCATGCCCATCCGAATGATCAATTATTCTTTTCTGTTGCTTTGTTGGAACTACCATTTTGTAATTTCAAATTTAAGTCGAACCGCTAGCCAAAGGAATAAGGGAGCATTTAGAATTGTCATAATGTCACATTTACATTAGCAAACTTACTACAGGTTCTGTGATTACAATTATAGATCCTCAAATAAACGCTCAATAGTCCAGTAATTTTCCAATGGAATATCCGGTTCGTAATCGATTCCTTCCTCTTCATCTTCTTCGTCTTCTGGCTCAAGTGGCTCTGCAATATTATTGACCAAATTATCAAGATTTTCTAATGCAGCTGGCCCCTCAATTTCCGAGAATTCATAGAACAAGAAAGCATTTTCCAAAAGCTCTTCTGCCTCGGACCTCCAATCATCAAATTCCGCATACTTTTCATCGTATTCTTCCCTGCTACTTGAAACAATTCCATCTATATCATTTCCGGAATTTCGACAGTCTTCTAATCTTGATGCAATTTCTTCCCCCCATTGATCAGCAAGTTCTTTTGAGAATACTTGATTGAAAAATATTGGTTCATAAGTTGATAAAAGATCAAAAAGCTGAATTGAATCGGTAATATCCTCCTTTTTTATCCGAGAAACAAGATTGCGCAAATAAGCAAGATGTGGGATTGGGACTACATATTGCACCAACTTATAAAATTTGTTAAGAATTTTCACCCATGAACCTAATTGGCGAGTTTTATTATTCTTGTATATATCTTCATTTGCAAAGGAATTAATAATGGTTTTTAACACTTTTCCAGAATGAGATTTTTGAAAGGATTTTAAATCTAAATCTGCAAGCTCGATAATGCCTCCCTTTTTTCGCGGCAGTAAGGATTCAGCACTATTGATTATTAGTAGATGATCTTCAGAGGGCATAGTAGCGCTAATAATGTTTTCTAACCGCTGTTTCAGAGCTTCAAGCTCCCTTTTATTTCGCACAATTAAATTATGAACTTCGTGAGTTGCTCGCTGGGCATAATATGGAATCCCCTGAATGATATCAGAAAGCCCATGAGATGAAGCCATCGAAATATAATTTAATCTTGCTATTGGATTATCCTGCAATAGTTTTAGAAGCATGTCTCTAAGGCTAGGATGTTGAAAATCAACGTGAGCACCCCAAAAACCTTGAGCCTTCCGTAGAAAACTGTGTTCTAAACGACTAAGGCATTGTTCAAACGATAGATATTCGTCTTTCATATTCCTCTTTTAATTTATTTTTTTCAACACGTTTTCCCAAATCAAGAAGCGCTATCAACATGGTTTTTTCAGAATGCCCCAATGCCTCTCTGTAAGCTTTGCAAAATCTTTCACTTGGATTTTTAAGAAATTCGTCTATTTTTTTATTCCATTCTTGTTTTTCCTCTGAAGACAGTTTTTTTTTGATTCCACTAAGAACTAACTGGATCAATTGTCGTATTCTCTCAGGTGTGTAATTTGGATGATTTGAAATGAAATTTGCATTTTCTTTTATTAGTTTTCTTGCGTCGTCAGTAATATTTGCATGTTTAGCATGATTGTATAATATTAGGGCTTTTTCCAATAATTTAAAATCGCTTACCTCTACAAGAACTTCATGAATCCCAGGAAAATTATCAATATGTTCCCCAAGTTTTGTTCTGTCTAGAGCTTCTTGGAGAATATACTTACGAGCTGTCCAAATTAGCTTATGATGCTTATCAAGTTTGTGAATGATGCCAGACAACTCTCTTCCCCAAAAATCCCCTAGATTTGGATCAAAAGTAATTGAACCCACTGCATCGTCTGCAAAGTAAACTTGCT
>JAGMEZ010000265.1 GCA_023127905.1 Caldifarciminota bacterium | reverse complement strand
TTTTATATCGAGGCTTTCAGTCAGGTATTGGGCGGTTTCGAGGAGTTGTTCTAAAAGGAGTGTTTTCCTTTTAAACCCCTTCTCTATCTGTTTATGTTCAGTTTCTGATGCCTTAAATGCATCAATATATTTTTGGAGTTCTTCTATTTCATTGCGATGTTTTTCTTCTTTCTTTTTACTACTTTTCGTTTTATCCATGATTTTTTGTAACTAATATATAACAAAACCAATCAAAAGTCAAGAAAATTTCGATAGATCCATAAAAGACAGCAGCCCTCCTGTGAATTGTTCCAGGAGGGCTTCAATTCCTAATTCTACCGCACTACTATCATTTTCCTCGTCATCGAATAATTTCCTGCATTAATCTTATAAAAGTAAACACCATTAGCTACTTTCTCACCACTATTGTCACGTCCATCCCAAACGATTCTGTGATATCCTGCCTCTCTTCTACTGTCGAAAATAGTCCTAACAAGTTGTCCGCTAATATTATAAATACTTATCATAGAATTTCCTGTGTCTTTTGGCATAAAGTAACAAATAGTAGTTGAATTACGCACAGGATTTGGATAGTTTTGTGAGAGAGAAACCAGAGGAGTTGACCCATTATTTTCCTCTACCACTACTGAAGTATAGATAAAAACATTCCCTCCATTTGCCATAGCAATACCGAGATCACTGTTGGCAAAATCAACTCCCCATAATCCTATTGCACAGGGAATCTCAACTTCACTCCATATTGTACCTCCGTCTGTTGTATGTAATGATTGGTTGCCCACAGCCCATGCTTCTGTCGTATTAATTGCTGCTACACGGGGTACTGAATAAGTAACACCACTTGTCTGGGGTGTCCAGGTAACACCACCATCAGTAGTATGCAGAATTACACCACTATAACCAGTTGCCCATCCATTCAGGTTATCAACGAATGATAAACCATACAGATGTTCTGAGGTATTGGAAGTCTGTTCAGCCCAGGACGTACCACCATTATCAGTATAAACAATAGTCCCGTATCTGCCAACAGCCCAACCTATTTGTTCTGTCTGAAATTCAATACTCTTTAAATCAACAGTGACTGTACTTGTCTGCGCTATCCAGGACGCACCACCATCAGTGGTATGGACTATAACTCCACCATCACCTGCCATCCAAACCATTGAATCATTTAATACAGAAACCCCAACAAGATCTTCTCCTTCACCGCTTGTTTGTACGAGCCACGTTTCTCCACCATCTGAAGTTACGAGAATTGTATCATCATTACAAGCTGCCCAGCCATTTAGGGTATCTGCAAAATCAATATCCCAGATCCAACCACTAAATGGAGTATCCTTTCTGTCCCAACTCCAACCCCCATCATTTGATCCTATTATAGTTCCCTTACTACCGCAACCCCATACATGTTGTTCATCAACGAATCTGGTACGCCTTAGACCGCTACATGTAGCATCAGCTTGTGGATACCAGGTTGCTCCTCCGTCAATGGTATGGAATATAGCACCGCCAGCTCCCACAAGCCATCCTGTTAAAGTATCCTCAAAATAAGATCCCCAGAACCAGTCAAGAGAAAATCCTTGTGGATTCCAGGAAGCACCACCATCTTCAGTATATCTTATTTCTCCATCAATTCCTGCTGCCCAAAGATGTAGGCTATCTGCCATTGAAAGAGCATAAAGATATTCAGTGGTTCCACTTGTCTGTCCTACCCAGTTAGCACCGCCATCGGTAGTATGAATGATTGTACCACTGGAACCTACTGCCCAGCCTTTAAGGGTATCAACGAATACTATCCGTTTAAGGGTTTTGCCACTGGGGTTAGTCTGCTCTGCCCAGTTCATACCGCCATCAGCAGTATGAAATATGTACTTACTCGCCACCAACCATCCATGGAGTTCGTCAGGAAAATAAATAGCGTAAACAGCGTTACTTGTGACAGTTACAGGATTCCAGTTCGTACCACCATCAGTAGTGTGAAGTACTGTTCCGTATCTGCCTCCTGCCCATCCGTTAAGAGCACTCGTAAAGAAGAGAGTTTCAACTCTATTTGAAGTACCACTTGTCTGTGGAGTCCATGTGGTTCCCCCATCGTCTGTGTACAATATAATTCCATCGTTCCCTGATATCCAACCAGTTGTAATGTTTACAAAATATACTCCATAAAGCCTTTCTGTTACCCCGCTCTCTTGAATTTCCCAATTAACACCACCATCCGATGAATGTCTTATTCTGCCATAATTATCTGTTACCCAACCATTATTACCAACAAATTGGACATTACTCAGGTATCCACCTGTCACATGAACCCAGTCAGCATTTAAAAGACTAACTCCCAAAAGAGAAATACTAATAACAACAATGAAAAAAACCTCCGTAAATTTTCTCACTGTCTCCTCCTCCTTTCCTTTCTTTCAACCACATTGAGTGAAAGAAGATAAATGTTCAATGTTCCGAGTCAAACACCTCCTTTCTAAGGTCTATGTTCTTTTTAGCGAAACCATCATTGCTTACTATTAATATTATTGCAAAAAAAATTAAAAGTCAAGAAAATTATCCTAAACGCCTTTAGGAATCTATCTCTTTTTTAAAAATACAACCCGAATTCAACCTCTACCTTTGACTACTAAAGAAATGGGTAATATATTATTCGATTCTTATAATACGTGGCTCAATTTCACTGACTATTTCAAATTGCTTGAACCACTGTATCAATGCCCCATACACTGTAATCTCTCTTTTCTTACAGTTAACCTCATCGCCGAGAAATTTATCCATTCTCCTGACAAGATATCCTGTTGTTGCAATAAGATAGTCCTTTGCCGGGTCGATTGAAGATGCAACGATGCTATTCCTTTCGGCTTCTTCTTCAGCTTTAAAAGTAAAATCAAATCCCGAGATATGGCATCGTCTGTTTTCCTTCAATGTAATATTAAAATTCATCATTTTATAAAGATCCGCACCTTTCACCCTGAATGTGTAAATACTATCAGGGTAATACAAGTCAAAAATATCCTCAAGAAAAATGTCTCCTTTCTTTAAGTCCTTCCTTACTCCACTTCGGGGTATAATTGCGGCATCTGCAGAAACTACCCACTTCAGGACATCTGCCACAAAGGAGCCAATTGCTGGATCATCCCCTTTTTCCGTCAGATCTACCTCTGCCTTTCCTACAGTCTTTTTTGTATAGGAAAATGTTTCAGCAGAACCAGCACCTTTTTCAACACTCCAGTTTAATCCTTCACTCTTCGTGCAAATTAATTCTGTACATCCATTAAGCATATCCTTAAAAAATTTTTCTTTATTGATTTTTATCTCAACTGGTTTTTCTTTGTCTATTTCATCAAACGGAATAAAAATACTTAACGAAGAAACATTTTCGGTTTCGATAGCTATGACATTCCCCTTTTTAATCTCACAGGAGAACTTGGCAAGTTTCCCCCACCTCTCCCATCCCGTTATTGCTGCCCAGTACCATTTTCCATCCCTGGGAAGTTCAACAGCTCCAAAGAATCTCAATGGATATTCATTACTTAATACTGAAGGATCAGCTATTTTCTTTACCTCTATAGATTTAAATATATTTCCATCATCAGCGCCGATGTAGAAAACCGAGCCGTCAGACTCGATTGAGAGAGGGGTTTTTATACTTTTTGGAAGCATATAATATTTCCACTTTTTAAGGTTTTTGGTTTCAGCAATAATATAATTATCATCTTTGAGAATTAGAAGTAAAACCTTATCCTTTCCAACAACTATATCTCTAATGAGACTGTACTGGAAGAAAAGTTTTCCTATCCTTTCGCCATCGAAAACAAGAAGAAGAGAAGATGCATTTCCCGGAAGCCCATTTTTTAGAGAAAGATAGTCAACATATTTCCCTGTGAGTAAAGACATAATAAGTTTGTCCTGAAAAACAAAGGGTGATATCATACAGACATTATGTGCTTTTATTAAATTATCATATTTCCAGGTCTTTCCATCAAATACAATAACATCCGATGGTCCTAATGGATCTTCGGAAAAAATCAGATAATTGTCCTGGTATCTATCAGATAAGTATGAATGGTATTCCTCTGGTATCTCTTCCTTTTTCATGCCACGGAAAGCATAAGGGAAAATATACATTTTACCTTTGTATGTGATGAGTGAACCAATTCTAAAAACACTCCTGTCATCCGTTGGAGATGCATAAACAAGCTTCCATGTGCTCCCTTTATCTTCGGAGGAAAGAATACCTCCAAAGGCAAACATTTCATCCTCACCAAATTCAAAGTAGTTACCGGTGGCAACATACCATTTGTTATCGAATGAAGCAAGATGATTGACATGTACTCCATGGGTAACTGTTCTTTTCTTTATCCAACCACCTTCAGTAAGGATATATACATTCCCGAACTCCCAGTCTTCCGTTGCATCCGGACCTGGGATAACAAGGTTTCCATCAATTACTTGATATTTATAGATTGCCTCATCGTCTACTATGAATTCGTTTACAAACTGCTTATTTTTTAAATTAAAAAAGATAATATCGGTAGGACCCGTGTTCACAACTGCATCACCATACCCAATATAAAGCCTATTCTTGAATATTTTTAAATCATTTATTCCCCATGCTTCTTTTTCTTTCTCTGAAGTTGGAAAGCCTATCGATGATAATTTTAGCATGTAGACAGATTCAACATGTTCTTCCTCTCCTTTAAGGTTATTTATAGAAAAAAGAGAAAAAAGAAAAGGTATCAGTAAAAAGTATAAATTCTTATTTTGCATTTTTCATTCCTTTTATTTTTATTGTACTATAGACAATAACTTATTTTAATCCCATTATAAGAGATTCTTACTTCTTCGTCAAGAGAAATTTCTGACTCATTCAGAAATCTAAAATGTAATAAGGCGGAGATTAATAAATTCATAGAGAAATTAAAATGGTAAGAGAAGAATTTAAAGATCCATTTCTTATTTCTTAGTCTGACGCCAGTCATGATGACACCAGTCAACATAGGCTGATTTACAGAATATCCAA
>JAGMEZ010000264.1 GCA_023127905.1 Caldifarciminota bacterium | reverse complement strand
TGGTGGGGAGATGCAGGTGCTTCAGTAGATGCACTTTTTAGGGCAAATGAGTACATAAGAGAGAAAAAAATTAAGAAAGATTGAAATTTCGTTATTTTATCGAAGACTTATGGTTTCTAATATCTGAGGGATGGTGAAATTCAAATGAGGGTGTGTATTACGGGTTCAAAAGGTATGCTTGGTTATGATCTTGCACGGAGACTAAAGTCAGGATATGAAATTATTGGAGTTGATATAGATGATTTTGACATTGTAAATAAAGATGTTATTGATTTTTTGTTAGCACAGAAACCCGATTTCCTTTTCCATTTTGCAGCATATACCAATGTTGACAAAGCTGAGAGAGAAAAAGAAAAGGCATATGAAGTTAATGTTTCTGGAACAAAAAATATTGTAACAGCATGTAAAATACTTGATATTCCCCTTGTTTTCATAAGTACAGATTATGTTTTTGATGGTAGAAAAAAGACCCCTTACAGGGAAGACGATAATCCAGAGCCAATCAATTTCTATGGAGAGACGAAGAGGGATGGTGAGAAGGTAATAATAGCAATACTTAAAAGGTATTTTATAGTAAGAACAAGCTGGCTCTTTGGAAAAAATGGTAAGAATTTTGTGAAGAGTATTTTCTCTCTTGCACAGGAAAAAGAAAACATAGCAGTGGTTGATGATCAACAAGGTTCTCCAACATATACCAGTGATCTTGCTGTTTCACTTGAAATGTTCATTCATAGTGTACAATATGGGATTTATCATATTACGAACAGTGGTTTATGTACATGGTTTGATTTTGCTGAGAAAATTATTTCACTTTCTGGTGGAAAATCAGTAGTTTCACCAATAAAGAGTGAGAATTTGAAAAGGTTTGCAAAGAGACCCCAAAATTCTGTTCTTGATAATACACTTTTTGAGACAAAGTTCTGTTACAAAATGCCTTCCTGGGAAGACGCTCTTGGACGATACCTGATAGAAGACAGAGACAGTAAGGAGTGAGGAGTAGGGAGTAGGGAGAAGAAATAAGAACAGGAGACTATTAAGTTA
>JAGMEZ010000263.1 GCA_023127905.1 Caldifarciminota bacterium | reverse complement strand
ATCTTGTTCAAATTGGGCACAATGTTACAGTGGGAGAAAATGGTTTAATTGTTGCTCAGGTGGGTATTGCTGGGAGTTGTAAGATTGGAAGAAATGTAACTCTTGCTGGACAAGTTGGTGTTGGTGACCATATTGAAATTGGAGAAGGTGCAATTGTTGCTGCACAGGGAGGGGTCACAAAAAATATTCCAGAAAATTCTATTTTCTCAGGTTATCCTGCAAGGGATCATAATCTTGCAAGAAGAATCTATGCTGCATCGGTGAAACTTCCTGAACTCTTAAAAAGGGTAAAAAAGTTAGAGAAGGCTATTGAAGAAATTGAAAGAAAAAAAAATAACAGAAAGAAGCAACTGTAGGACAATTAAAACCCCGATAACATTTGATGGTATAGGAGTTCATTCTGGTATAAAAACCAGGATAGAACTTCTTCCTTCCAATGATGGAATTTCCTTTGTTATGAAAGAAAGTGGGAGTGAGAAGGTCATTGCTTCTATAGATAATGTTCTGAGTACTGTTCATGGAACAAGTATTGGTAACAGTAAGTCATCTTTTGGAATGGTCGAACATCTTCTTGGTACTTTATTTGCCTTCCAAATAGACGGAGTGACGGTTGTGTTGGAGATGGGATATGAAATACCAATATTCGATGGAAGTGCATTGCCGATTGTAGATAAACTGAAAAGAATAAAGATAGTAGAAGTAGAATCTGGATATAAAAAGAGAGAAATTAAAATTATAAAGCCGTTCAGTTTCAATTATAAAAAGAGTTTTCTTGCTGTCTATCCATCGAAAACGTTTATTATTAGTTATTTTATAAGCTATGAAAATTATAATGAGCTAACTCAAATGAAGACATTAGAGATAACACCAGAAACCTTTTCAAAGGAGATTGCGCCAGCAAGAACATATGCTTTTCTTGAGTGGATTGAACCATTAAGGGAAAGAGGATTAATTAAAGGAGGGAGTCTTAATAATTCTCTTGTTTATTCTCATGAGGGGTTATTAAATAATTGCTCATTAAGATTTCCCGATGAGTTTGTAAGACATAAAATACTTGATTTCCTTGGTGACCTTTCTCTCATGGAAAGAAGGATTATCGGTCATTTTATAATAGTATGCGGAGGTCATACTGCCCATATAGAATTTTTAAAGAAACTGAAAACAGAGATTGTGGGAGAAGAAAAAGGAAATTTTTGCAAGTAACAGGAGGGTGTAAATGAAGAAGAAAAGTTTTAACATCATGGATATTCTAAAAATTATGCCTCATAGGTACCCGTTCCTTCTCGTTGATAAAATTACAAAATTGGATGATGATATAGTTATTGGTGTGAAGAATGTAACGATAAACGAACCGTTTTTTTTGGGACATTTCCCTAATAATCCAGTTATGCCAGGTGTTCTTATAATAGAGGCAATGGCTCAGGTTGGTGGGTTTCTCTTATTGCAAAGGATTAAGAATATGGATAATAAATTGATATTTTTCATGATGATAGACAAAGTGAAATTCAGAAAGCCTGTAAGACCGGGGGATCAATTACGTTCAGAGATTAAGATGAAAAGATACAGAAAAAAATTGTGTGTAATTGAAGGAAAGGCTTACGTTGATGAAGAGCTTGTTGCTGAAGGTGAATTTACGGCTGTTATTGTTGAAAAAGGAAGGGAATTTAATGAATAAAATTTCAGAAACAGCAATAGTTAATCCAAAAGCAATAATTGAGGATAGGGTAGAGATTGGTCATTGTTCAATTATTGAAGAAAATGTTACTATCAAAAGTGGTACGGTTATAGAAGATCATGTTTTGATTAAAACTGGGACTTTTATTGGTGAGAATAATAGAGTATGCCATGCAGCTATCATTGGAGGAATGCCTCAGGATTTAAAGTTTAAAGGATGGAAATCTGGTGTTGAGATTGGAAATAATAATGTTATTAGAGAATTTGCAAGT
Organism: Caldifarciminota bacterium; assembly: GCA_023127905.1. Classification (GTDB taxonomy): domain Bacteria; phylum Hydrothermota; class E44-bin80; order E44-bin80; family E44-bin80; genus JAGMEZ01. The sequence continues at coordinate 1,750 of JAGMEZ010000263.1, read as the reverse complement.
ATTCACAGGGCAACATTAGAGAATGATTTTACGAAAGTTGGCAATAATTGTTTTATCATGGCATATGTCCATATAGCTCACGATTGTAAGATTGGAAATAATGTGATAATTGCTAATTCGACGCAGATAGGAGGCTTTTCTTCTGTTGACGATTTTGCTTTTTTAAGTGCACTTATTCCAGTACATCAGTTTTCAAGGATTGGAAGTTATTCTATCATAGGGGGAGGCTTCAGAATTGACAAAGATGTAATACCATATGCACTTGCTGGAGGAGAGCCTTTAAGGATATTTGGATTAAACATTGTCGGTCTTCGTAGAAATAACTTTAAGAAAGATACTATAAGTCTCCTAAAAAAAGCATTTAATATTATTCTCGATAAGAAGTTAAATACTACACAAGCAATTGAAAAAATAAAAAAGACAATTCCGCAGACATATGAAATTGAATACCTGGTAAGGTTTATAAATGAGAGTAAAAGAGGAATTGCAAAGGGATGAACGCTCGTTTTTTGAGAAAAGTAATCAAATTTTTCTGGAAGCATGAAATTATTAGACTAATTGTTATTATTTTATTTATCTGGGTTGTGGGCGCTTTTGTATTATGGATATTTGAACATGAGGGTAATCCTGAAGAATTTGGAAGAGTGACAAGGTGTTTTTGGAATATAGCAGTTTATCTTTTCAGTGGGCTTGACAGCGGAGAACCTAAAACTACAGCAGGCAGGATCACCGTTACAATCATTCTTGTTTTAAGTCTTGGCGTAGTAGGAATATTTACAGGGACTGTTGCTTCAATATTTGTGGAAAGGAAAATAGGAGGTAGAAGATTTATGCCACCGAAGAATATAAGTAATCATATAGTGATATGTAACTGGAACGAGAAAGGTTTAAGTATTGTGCGAGAATTACGGGCAAAGGCATTAAAGATTAAAAGACCTATTGTAATTATTTCAGACGAGATTAATGATGAATTCTTCAATGAACTGATTGAACAGGAAGAATTTAAGAAGGTTTATCTAATAAAGGGTGACCCAGCGAATGAGTTGAATCTGAAACGTGCTAATATATTAGATGGATTCTCCTGTATTATCCTATCACAACAAAGTGCAGGTAATTATGCTGATGCACAGTCAATTCTTATAGCAATGAGCATTAAGCAATTATGCGAAGAAAACGGTTGTAAAAAAGTTCATATAGTTGCCGAGGCTGTTGATCCAAAGAACTTTGGGCATCTAAATAAGGCAGGCTGTGATGAGATTGTGTCAGCTGGTGATTTTGCGTTAAGGATTATTTCACAATCAGCTTTAACACCTGGGTTAAGCAAGGTTTACTCAAACCTTATTACTGTCTCAGAGGAGACAAATGAAATATACCAGTTATCTGTTCCATCTCAATACTACGGTAAAACCTTTGAAGAATTGGGTTTAGATATACTGAAGAAAAGAGATAAAGAAAACCCTGCAATTCTCATAGGAGTGAAGAGTAGTGGTGAAATATTGTTGAATCCCAAACAGGATAGGTTTAAGGCTTTCAAAGAAGGTGACGAAATTTTCTTGGTCTCATTCACATACCCAAATCTTGATTCTTTAACCAATTAAGTTTTTTGCTTGACATCTGTTAAAAATTGTTTATATTTAATTGTTTGAATTATGTATATAATTGCATAATTGCTGCGAGGGTGGCGGAAATGGAAGACGCGCTGGATTTAGGATCCAGTCCTTTTTTAGGGTGGGGGTTCGATTCCCCCCCT
>JAGMEZ010000262.1 GCA_023127905.1 Caldifarciminota bacterium | reverse complement strand
TAATCTAAATACATCGGAGAGGTGGCCGAGTTGGCTGAAGGCAACCGCCTGCTAAGCGGTTGAACCCTTAACCGGGTTCCGTGGGTTCAAATCCCACCCTCTCCGCCAGACTACGCCAAGGCTTCGTCTGGCAGGCCAAAACTACGCTTGTCTACCGAAGCTTCATTCGATTTTTATTACTATAGATGGAATATAAAGATCACACCCCCCTTAATGACCCGGTAAAATATCTAAAAGGTGTTGGTCCCCATTGGGAAAAACTCCTTAATAAGCTTGGCATCACAAAAATTGGTGATATATTTTATCATATCCCGAGGCTCTACATCGATAGATCAACAATAATAAAGATCATTAACGCAAAATCCGGAAAGACGGCAACCATTCTTGGAGAAGTCGTTTCATTCGAGTCGCGAAGGTCACGAAAAAGATTTGAGATACAAACCGCACTTATAAAAGATGATTCGGAAGGGATGCTCTTCCTCCAATGGTTCAATCAACCTTATCTCAAAAAGATTATAAAAAAAGGTGAAAAAATAATGGCGAGTGGTGAGGTAACATTCTATAAAGGAAAACAAATGGTTCATCCAGATTTTGAGATCATCACTGATGAGTTATCACAAAAACTCCACACAGGAAGGATTGTCCCATTCTACCCATTAACCGAGGGAATGATCCAGAAAAGAATTCGAAGGATCATCGACAACGGTATCTCCCTCTATCTTGACCTTGTGGAAGAGACGCTTCCGGAAGGAATCATTTTCAAAGAGAAGCTCTTACCGCTTAAAGAAGCAATATATAAAATCCACAGACCAACAAAATCCAGTGACACCAAAAGTGCAAAGGAAAGGTTCATTTTCGAAGAATTGTTCTATCTCGAGCTCCTTCTGGCGCTGAGAAAAAAACGGTTAAAAGCCCAAATATCAAAAGTCCAGATAAAAGAAAATGGTACTCTTGTTCGAAATTTCATGAAGCTCCTCGATTTTGAATTAACGAATGACCAGAAGAATGTTGTAAAAGAAATACGGGACGACTTTCTTTCAGGGAAGCCAATGCACAGGATGCTTCAGGGTGATGTTGGTTCGGGAAAGACCGTCGTCGCTATTATTGCATCACTTATAATTATCGAGAGTGGGTACCAGGTTGCCCTGATGGCACCGACAGAGATCCTTGCAGAACAACATTATCTTAATGTCGGGAAAACCCTGGAGTCCATTGGAGTAAAGAATACGCTTTTAGTTAGTGGTGTGAAGGCAAAGGAAAAGAAGGAAATCTACGATTCTCTTGAGAATGGAGAGATAAATCTTGTTTTCGGAACTCACGCTTTAATTGAGGATGTCGTCCAATTCAAGAACCTTGGACTCGTTATTATCGATGAGCAGCATCGCTTCGGAGTTCTGCAGAGAGCAAAGTTATTGGAAAAGGGTGATACATCTCACTTTCTCGTTATGACAGCGACACCAATTCCCAGAACCCTTTCAATGACCCTCTATGGTGACCTTGATATTTCAACCATCAAGGAAATGCCGCCAGGAAGAAAAGAGATCGTTACACGTTGGACTGGAGAGAAAAACAGAAAAAAACTCTATGACTTCATTCGAGAAAAGATACAGGAAGGAGATCAATGTTTCATCATATACCCACTCGTTGAAGAATCCGAAAAAATTGACCTGAAGGCAGCAACTGAAATGTACCATCACCTTAAAAAGAATGTCTTTAAGACCGAAGGTGTCGGGCTTCTTCATGGAAGAATGAAAACAGAAGAAAAGGAAGAGGTGATGAACACCTTCAGGAATAAAGAAATT
>JAGMEZ010000261.1 GCA_023127905.1 Caldifarciminota bacterium | reverse complement strand
TTGCAAAGGATGGTGCGAAGATGGTACATGCAGTTGCAAATGCAGATGTACCAAAACTTACAGTCATTGTTGGAGGCTCATACGGTGCAGGTAACTATGCAATGTGTGGAAGGGGATACTTCCCACGGTTCTTGTGGATGTGGCCAGCTTCAAAAATCTGTGTCATGGGCGGTGAACAGGCAGCAGGTGTTCTTGCAATTGTAAAGATCAGACAGCTTCAGAAACAGGGAAAGGAATTATCTAAAAAGGAAATAGACAAAATCAAAGAACCCATACTGAAAAGATATGAGGAAGAGTCAAGTTCATATTACTCAACGGCACGGTTATGGGACGATGGAATTATTGACAACATTGATACAAGAAAGGTTCTAGGATTATGTCTTGAGACTTCTTTAAACGTTCCCATCCCGGAACACAGGTTTGGAATATTCAGAATGTAGTTTTACAGAAGACAGAGGACAGGTGGCAGAATGATTGTGAAACGGGGAACTAATAGTACGGAGTACGGAGTAAGCAGTAAGGAGAAGAAATAAGAACAGGAGACTATCAAATTACAAGTAACAAGTAACAAGTAGCAAGTTGCAAGTAACAAGTTAAAAGGAGAAAAATCGTTTGATTGGTTATAGGAACATAGCGTAATTAAGTAATTTGGTAATTGAGTAATTAACAGATAAGATTGCTTTCATTCGCTGGGGCTCAGGACAGGCTCTTCGCTGGAGTGTATTCGCAATGACAAACTAACGGACTAAACGATAATAACGATCTAAACGAAATAAACGAGGTTATAATAATAGACAGCAAGCAAAAGACAGAAATCAGATAAATTTCTTATTTTTTTTCTGACTTCTGATATCTGTCTTCCGACTTCTGAGTGATTGAAAGGAAGCCATAATGTACAAGACTATTAAATTTGAAACAAAAGATAGGGTTGCAAGGATAACATTAAATAGACCTGAGGTGAGAAATGCCTTTAACTGGACAATGATAGAGGAACTCTTCTCGGTATTTGAACAGGTAAAAGCTGATTCAAATGTGAGGGTTGTAGTTCTCACAGGTGAAGGAACCTGTTTCTGTGCAGGTGCAGACCTCAACTGGATGAAGAATGTTATGACAGAAAGTTTTGAAGAAAACTACAAGGAATCATTGAAACTGGCTGAACTTTTCTATCTGATTTATTCTCTTCCCAAACCAATAATTGGAAGAATTAACGGTCCCGCTATTGGGGGCGGAACTGGTTTTGTCTCTGTATGTGATATGGCAGTTGCTTCAACGAATGCGAAATTCAGTTTCAGCGAGGTGAGAATAGGACTTGTTCCTTCAGATATATCACCATTTATGATTCGAAAATGCGGGGAAGGAAAAATACGTGAGTATTTTCTTACAGGAAGAAGATTAAACGCAGATGATGCTCTCGGTATTGGACTCATAAACAGGGTTGTTGATGAAGATAAACTTGACAGTGCAGTTCAGGAAATTGTTGACGAATTAATTAAAGGAAGCCCTAATGCCTTGCGAGTTTGTAAAGAGCTTCTCGAAAAGGTACCCCTTCAACCTTTTGATAAAGTCCGAGAATATACAGCTGATACCCTTGCAAACCTGCGAAAAAGTGAGGAGGCACAAGAAGGGATGAAAGCCTTCCTTGAGAAAAGAAAACCAGATTGGAGCAAATAGAAATGGATAGCAATAAAAATAGTAAATAAACATGTGTGTTTTCCAACCTCACTATGCCATTTCCATGAAAATCGAGATTGCTTCAACAGTAAACATGATAGCATATTCGCAATGACAACTTTTCGAATCAAAATTAGCGATTTTGCTTTATAATGCAGTTAACAAAATTAACGATAATAACGTTCTAAACGATCTAAACGATTTAAACGAAGTTATTGAATAACCTTTTAACGTAACAATGATTAAAAAAATATTAATTGCAAACCGTGGAGAGATAGCCTTAAGAATTATTCGCGCATGCAAGGAAATGGATATTAAATCAGTTTCTGTATATTCTGATATAGACAGGGATGCCATCCATACAAGATGTGCTGATGAAGCATATAATATTGGTGAGTCAAATCCACAGAAAAGTTACCTTAACATGGATAAACTTATTTCTGTTGCAAAACAAGCGGGTTGTGAAGCTATTCATCCTGGGTACGGGTTTCTTGCAGAAAATTTTCTCTTTGCTGAAAGGATCGAGGAAGAAGGTCTTATTTTTATTGGACCTAATCCAACTGCTCTAAAACTTGTCGGTGATAAGATTGCAGCGCGAAATACTGTCAGAGACACTGGCGCACCCATCATTCCTGGAATGACAGGCAAGGCAGACAAACTCCAGGAGTTTAATAAGGAAACAGAAAAAATAGGTTTTCCTGTAATTATAAAAGCATCAATGGGTGGAGGAGGAAAGGGAATGAGGATTGTAAGAAATAAAAAGGAACTTTCACAAGCAATTGAGCTTGGTAGAAGAGAGGCTATGTCTGCATTTGGTGATGACACAGTCTATGCAGAGAAATATATTGAAGAGCCACGACATGTAGAGTTTCAGATACTTGCTGATAATTTTGGAAATGCTATTCACCTTTTTGAAAGGGAATGCTCAATTCAGAGAAGGTATCAGAAAATTATTGAAGAGTCACCCTCAACTGCCCTTGATGAAAATCTAAGAAAAAAAATGGGAGAGGAAGCCATTAAGATTGTAAAAGCCTGTAGATACACAAATGCTGGTACTGTTGAGTTTCTACTCGATAAGAATATGAATTTCTATTTTCTTGAAGTCAATGCCCGAATACAGGTTGAACATCCAGTTACAGAACTTGTTACAGATATTGATCTCATTAAAGAGCAGATAAAGATCGCATCGGGAAGCAAACTCTTATTGAAGCAGGAAGAACTGCACCAAAAGGGACATGCCATCGAAGCACGGATATATGCTGAGGATCCTGACAATAACTTCATCCCATCACCGGGCACGATTAACTACCTTGTTGAACCATCCGGACCAGGAATCAGACTTGATAGTGGAATATATGAGGGCTTCGAGATTCCCGTCTTTTATGATCCACTTATTTCTAAACTTGTCGTGTGGGGAGAAAATAGAAATGTTGCTATCTCTCGTCTAAGACGGGCACTCAATGAATATAGGATTATTGGTGTGAAAACTATCCTGAAATTACTCTCTGCCATAATAGAAGATAAAAGGTTCATAAACGGAAATATAAACACCCACTTCCTTGAAAACTTTGAAATAAAAGAAAAAGATACTAATTTAGAAAAGATTGCTGCCATTGCTGCAATTAGTGATAAAATTAAAATAAAGAAACATCTTGTCACTGAGGAATTGTCAAAAAAAGTAAACCTTTGGAAAATTATTGGAAGGGAAAGTGCATTAAGATGAAAAAAAAACTTCACATAGAAGATACTGCATTTGAAGTGGAAGTAAGAGACGAAAAAAATGGGATTGAAGTAATTATAAATGATAATACTTACAGAATAAATCTAAGTAAAAAGTCACACAATGGTTTCAGGTCTATCTTAATAGACGGAGAATCCTTTGAAGTGTACTGTGAAGAGAAAGGCGAAACCCATTATCTTTTATGGATTGGACACAATTGTTATGATATCAAATTTGGGGAATTATTCGACGTAGAATCTGAGGAAGGCAAGTCAGTGATACACGCACCTATGCCCGGACTTATTGCAAAACTAAAAGTAAAAGAAAATGATACGGTTTCAAAGGGTGATCCCATTCTGATACTTGAAGCAATGAAAATGCAAAACGAATTAAAGAGTCCGAAGGATGGAATAATAAAAGAGATTCTTATTGAAGAAGGAACCAAGGTTAGCCTTGATGAGAAACTCGTTATCCTCGAATAATTCCTCCCACCGCAAAACAATAACCACAGAGACCACAGAGGATATCTGAGTGCCCCATCAACCCAATCAAACAATTTAGCCACAGATTTACACAGAATTTCACTGTATTTACACCACCCAATTTACCGCAGAGTTCGCTAAGATCGCAAAGTTTCTTATGATATAAAATCCACACACAATACACAAACATAGCCACACAAAGTCAAATTATTAAATACAATTTATCTTTGCGTTATTTGCGGTAAAATCTGTTTAAAATAAAAAAACCGGCAGCGACCTACTTTCCCGCAAGGTAAACAAGCAGTATCATCGGCACTGAAAGGCTTAACTTCTGTGTTCGGAATGGGAACAGGTGTTTCCCTTTCGTTATTGCCACCGGAATTGTTTTTCAGAGATCAGACAACAGATGTCAGAATTCAGATTTTTGAATACATGTAATAGATTTGGTTTAAGGATCAGTATTCTGTTATCTGATTTCTGGCGTCTGACTTCTGTATTATATAAATATGGAGTCCGTCAGGAATCCTTAGAATTCAAGGCTCACGGTCGATTAGTACTGCTCGGCTGAATTCCTTACGGAACTTACACCTGCAGCCTATCAAACTCCTAATCTCGAAGTGACCTTTAGTCCCTGTATGTTACCATACAGGGAGGGAGACATTATCTTGGAGTGGGCTTCCCACTTAGATGCTTTCAGCGGTTATCCCGTCCAAACATAGCTACCCAGC
>JAGMEZ010000260.1 GCA_023127905.1 Caldifarciminota bacterium | reverse complement strand
TCTCATCATATTCTTTATCTAAATCAAAATAGAATAAATCAGTTATTCCAAGACTTTTATAATGGTCTTTCCTCTCGTTAAAATGCTTTCTTGTCAAATCAGAACATGATGGTATAAACCCAATTTTTGGATTTTGCTTATTCAATAAATTAAGTAAAGCTCTATCAACCTCTTTCGTTCTATTAATAATTTGGTCGCTATATAAAACTAATTTTTTCATACTCATAATATCTTAAAATAAAATTTAACAAAAGGACTTCTACTGACAAAATAGAAAATTACTTTAGCTTTATAACCTTAACCGGGTTGTACCCTTCTGATATTAAGAAATATGTACCTGCTTGAACTTCTTTGCCTTCTGAGTTTCTGCCGTTCCAGATTCCATTATTTACCTGCCCTACTTTTTTGCCTGATATGTCGTAAATACAGACATTACCCAGGTCTGGACATAGAATTTTCAAATGATCTATAAAAGGGTTAGGTAGAGCATATATTGAGCTATGATGTAATGTTCCATTTTCTTTCTCTGCTACTTCAACAGTAGGTGAATACTCTTCGTTTATATCAAGGGGTCCACTGCTACCGAATCCACCGATTGCATAAATCTTTCCATTTACCTCAGCTCCTGCTGGGATTCTTGCAGTGGACATTGGAGTTTTAGTAATCCATGAGTCAGTCGAAAGGTCATATTCTTCGTTAATGTTGAGAACACTGCTCGATCCACTTTTCCAGCCACCAATTGCGTAAACCTTACCATTTAACTCAGCTACTAATAGATTGTGCCTTGTTGTTGACATTGGGGCTTTTGCAGTCCAGGAGTTAGCCACAGGGTCATACATCTCATTTGTTGCAACATTATACCAGCCTGGGATTGGACCACTGATACCACCGACTGCATAAATCTTACCATCCATCTCTGCTACTCCCAAGTATGCTCTAGAAGTTGGCATAGGGGTTTTTGTAGACCATGTATTAGTTACAGGATCATACTCTTCGACCTTATCAACATGTCCATAACCAGGATGTCCGCCTATTACATAAATTTTACCATTTACAGATACCGCTCCCGCGCCACACCTTGCGGTCGGCATTGCTGCTTTTGTGGTCCATGAATCGGTCAAAGTGTCGTACTCCTCGTTAGTGTTGAGTACAGGTCCACCAGTGGTTCCACCAATTACATATATCTTACCATTTACCTCAGCAATGCCAGGGAGTGCTCTTGCTGTAAGCATTGGAGCTTTTGTAGTCCATGAGTCAGTCGCAGGGTCGTACATCTCATTTGTTGCAACTACTGTGCCTGATCCGGTACTATCTCCACCGATTACATAAATTTTACCACCAATTTCAACAGATGATAAGTAACCCCTTGCAGTTGGCATTGGTGTGCGTGCTTGCCACTCATCAGCCCAGCAAATACCCAAGAGGAATGCTGCTATAATAATGAATGACATTAATTTTCGCATTTTTCCTCCTTTTCAATATGTTCTAACCCTCTTAAATAATTTCTTTATCCTAGTTTCCTAACACTTCTCTCTATAATTCCTTTTCTCTCTTTTCTCCCCCTTCTCACTTATCAAATAACACCAACTTAAAATAATCGAACTATGAACCAGACCAGCCTGCAAGGCGTGCCCACAACCACCATGCAGCATATGCTTTTTGATTGCAATTCAAAGGTTGACTGTGAGCACAACCACAATCATACCACTCCCCTGGATGAGCATCCTGCCATTCTTCCGCCCAGTTGCCATCTCTTGATCCATTTCCGTCGGTGTCGTAGTCACAATTATCGTTAGGTATCTTATCGCAAAAATATGTGTTATCGGGATCGTACACTTCTATGTCAGCGAAGTCATAAAGTATCTTATTGTTTGCTGAACAGTAATCCCTTATCTGTTCATTCCGGATATGCAGGTTCCCATCAAGACCTGACCCATCAACATGTCCAG
>JAGMEZ010000026.1 GCA_023127905.1 Caldifarciminota bacterium | reverse complement strand
TCTCGCGCTGGAACGGTGTCTCCTGGAGCTCTGTAGGATTGGTAAATTCACCAGATGACCTCTATGATAATGATCCATCAATTGCGATTTCTCCTGAAAATTATCCCTGGGTAGTCTGGATGCAATATATTGTTGATGCCAATAGCGATACGACTCAGGAAATTTCTTACAGCAAATGGAATGGTGCAGGTTGGGAGCCCGAGGCATATATTACCTCTCCTGATACAAATCTTGATTACCGACCCCAGATTGCATTCTCTCCGGATGGTATCCCCTGGGTTGTGTGGCACAAGTATCTTAAAAAAGAGACAGGCTTTTATGACTACTGGATTGGAAAGTGGGGAGAGGTATATTACTCCAAGTGGGAGGGGGCGAATTGGTCAATTCCACAGGTTGTTAATACTCCTGATACGCTTAACGACAAATATCCATCAATCGGTTTTGGAAAGGATAGTCTTCCCTGTGTTGTGTGGGGTGGCAAGAATGAGTCCGGAATATACAATGTCTATATCGCAAAATATAATGGCACGAGTTTTGATCCGGAGGAAGAGATCGTTTCTACGGCGAGCGACGATTACTGGCCCGAGATTGCTTTTGATTCTTTGGGAAATACCTGGGTCGTCTGGGTAAGGGAAACCAATGATATCTATGCTAAGATTTTTGATGAGACCGCACCGATGGTAAATCTTATCTCGCCAAATGGTGGTGAAGTTTTCCCCCCGGGTGATACCTGTGATATCAACTGGATTGCCGATGACAATATAGGTGTTGATTCACTTACAATATTTTATTCAACAGATGCCGGCAATAACTGGCTTCTCATCTCATCGGGTGAATCAAATGATTCAACTTATGAATGGGTTATTCCTAACACACCCTCAGATAGTTGTTTGGTCAAGATTATCGCTTATGATATAGGTTTAAATCAAAATGAAGATATAAGTGATTCACTCTTTGCTATTCAGGAAATTGGTATTACAGAAAACTATACACTTAAATTAGTTATTCCAGTCCTTAAGATTTATCCGAGTCCATTTTCTACTTTCACCACCATTAGTCTTAACCTTCCCAGTAAAGAGCATAGTGCAGAGGACATAGAATTGAAAATCTTTGATACAGCTGGACGTTTAGTCAAAAACTTTATCCTTTATCCTTCATCCTTTATTCTTCCAGCGAAGCTGGAATGGCATGGTACAGATGATTTGGGTCGTAAGGTAACACCAGGTGTCTATTTTATTCAGCTTGTTGTCGGTGATTTTAAGATGATAGAAAAGGCAATAATACTTAGATAAAAGGAGGATAAAATGTTCAGTATCTTTGTTGTACTTTTATTATTCCCCACACAGTTGAATAGTGCAGGGATTGAGAAAGCTGAAGAAGGTGGGAGATGTAAAACAGTTACCCATCTAATTCCGATTCGGTCATTAAATGAAAATGAAGCAGAAATTAAAGGACGAGTGTTTGATTCAGAAAACAGGGGAGCGATTTTATGGCAATATACGGATCCCGTTGCGATCGCTAAAAATGTATCAATGACCCCCGATGGTAAATATATCTGGGTTTTTCAGGAGTTGAATAATGAGAGGCTGCAGCTCTTTGATATCAGTATCAGCATTCCTCAATGGGAATTTCCATTGGACCAATATGATGACCCTTATGGAAGTATTGATAGTTGGTCCGGAGGTTCAGATACCTTATTTGCGGCAAGTCTATATGATGGCACTATCGATACCCTCTATGTATTTGGTCCCGGTTCAAATACACCAATATGGAAAAAGGGATTTGCACCTGGTATGTGGCGACGGGAATTGAGTTTTTCTGATGATGGGTCATGCATTATCATGGCGGGGTATCGTTCCGGACCACCGAAAGAGGATATTGTTTACTCCTTTAATGCTTTAAGTGGCGAATCACTCTGGGCATATGCTATTCCTGAATCGGGTGCGGTATATGATATTGGTGTCTCTGATGATGGGAACATAATTTTTGCAGTCACGAGGTACAATACCTATGTTTTTGAAAATGGCAGTCTCAGATGGGCAAACCAAAATCCATATGAAGCATGTTGTGGTGCAATGTCTTCGGATGGT
>JAGMEZ010000259.1 GCA_023127905.1 Caldifarciminota bacterium | reverse complement strand
CCCTGCAAGAGGTATTTCGCACCACTCTCCTTTACCAACCTACCAAAAACATCTTTATAAAACGTCTGTGTTATGGCTTCCCGTTTTTCTTCAGGATCTGTTATACCCTTCAAGGCAGCGAAGAACTGCTCTTTTGCGTCAACGATTTCCACAGGAACACCCAATTTTTCAAACAGCGAAACAATTTGCTGAGATTCATTCTCTCTCATCAAGCCATTCTCAATAAAATACGTTTTAAGTCTATCACCTAAAGCCCTGTGACCTAACATTGTAACGACTGAGGAATCAACACCACCAGAAAGTGCATTAATTGCTAACCCGTCTCCAACAATAGATGATATCTCCTCTACTTGTTGAGCAATAAATATCTCCGGGTTTAAATCTTCAAGTTTTATTTCTCTGATCTCCATTTCACACTCCTCATATACTATCAAGATTACAGATTATCCACCAAGCTTCTTTATCCTTTCCAATCTATCAGGTTCCAACCACTCGATCTTTGAGAGTAACTCATACGCTCGCTTGAAATATTTTTTTGCTCCTTCTTTATCCCCCTTCAACAAAAGACATTCCCCCAGTTCCTCAAAAACAAATCCATCGGGTTCGACTCCCTTTTCCTCTATCTCTTTCTCTAATACTTCCTGAATTTTAAGAGCCTCTTCTATTCTGCCAAGTGAACGATACGTTCTTGCAATACACCATTTGGCAATTCTGATGCCTTGTTCATCTTCTCTTTCTTCCCGAAACTCTAAAGATTTCTTGAATAATTCCAGAGCCTTTTCAAAATTTTTAATATCAAAATACGTCCAACCAGTATTGTTATATAAAGGACCTAACCACTTCTTCGCCCTTTTATCGGTTGATTTCTCCGCCAGTTCAATTGCCTTATCAGCCCACTCTATTTGCTTTTCAGGAGGTTCAACGATTTGCAGCATATGTATCGCATCAATTGCATAATAGTCTTCTTTATTTTTTTCTGCAATTTCCATGGCTTCTAAAAAGAGCGGTTTAGCTTTATCTGGGTGCTTAGATGAATTGTATACTCTTCCTCTCTCAAGGAGATATCTGATTTTTACTACGACCAGTGCATCTGTTATCAGGGTTTCAACAGTATCAAGGGTCTTGTGCGCCTCTTCAAACTTACCCTGTAATCCTTCGGTTCTCGCAATCTGGGTTAACAATTGTCCATAATATGACATATCACCAGATTCTTTTGCGACAGGAATCAATTCCCGAAATTTTATTTCAGTCTGTCCCGGATTACTGTAATCCCACATTGCATCGAAATCGGGTAATGGTTTTGTATCCTCCGGGGATTTTGAACACATTGTACAACCTCCCAAAGCTAAAATACTCAGAAAGACAATTATCTTTTTCATTTGTTTCCTCCTTGCTTAGAGAGGGGTCAGGTCTCCACATTTGACATTTAATCAATCGGACACAAACAAGAAATTATTACAATAAGTCGAAAGAAATGTCAAATGTGGAGACCTGACCCCTAATTATTACAAACCAAGAACGACCCTGAAGCCGGGAATATCCAGAAAGCCGTGACCTGAAACATTAAAAGCTATTACCTTTTTTTCTCCCGATTCCTTGCATTTAAGCGCTTCCTCAATTGCACAACAGACTGAATAAGCAGATTCCGGGGCAGGAAGCCAGCCTTCTGCTTCCATAAATATCTTTGAAGTCTCAAAAACATGCTTTTCGTCAGACGGATAAGCAATAGTGTCAATGTACCCTTTATTTCGTAACAGACTTAGAATCGGTGAACATCCATGATATCGCAGACCATCACCTTTTATTGGTTCCATATCAATCTTGTGTCCTAATGTATACATCTTTAACAAAGGTGTTTTCTCAGCATAATCTGCAAAGTCAAATCTATATTCTCCCTGCAGATTCGGAGCCACCTGTGATTGAGCAGCAATGAACTTAATTTTCTTTCCTTTCTTTAATACATCTCCGACAAAAGGCAGGGCAAACCCACCAAAATTTGAGCCACCACCAAGGCACGAGATAACTATATCCGGATAATCATCAAAAATTTCAAACTGTTTCTGGGTTTCCAGACCGATTACTGACTGATGTATCAAGACATGGTTCAAAACTGAACCCAGACAATACGTTGCCTTCGGATCCTTGAAAGAATCCTCCAAACCTTCAGAGATAGCAATCCCAAGGGAACCTACATTCTCCGGGTTTTTATCGTACAGTGTCTTACCGAATTCAGTCATCGGACTTGGCGAGGCATAAACTTTTGCACCCAGAAGTTCCATAAAAGTCAATCTGTCTTGTTTCCAGTTATACACACTGCGGACCCAGAAAACGGTGCATTTCAATCCAGTTACTGCTGATGCATAAGAAAGTGCAGTCCCCCACTGTCCAGCACCAGTCTCTGTCGTTACCCGTTCAAAACCCTGTTGTTTTGCATACCAGCACTGCGCAAGTGCTGTATTTACCTTATGACTGCCAGTCGGACTGAAAAATTCGCTTTTAAAATAGAGTTTCGCCGGCGTATCAAGTCTTTTCTCCAGATTCAAAGCTCTAAAAAGGGGTCTCGGTCTTCCAGCCTGGGAATAGAGTTCTCTAATTCCATCAGGGATATCTATCCAGTTCTCCGCTGACATCTCCTGTTTTAAACATTCACCAATCATCATCTTTGGAAGATTTCCAAGCCTCGATTCTCCCTCCTCAGGGTCCTTCGGAGGGGGAAGCGGTTCTGGTAGATCCGGAATGATATTGTACCACTGATGCGGTATGTCGTCAACACCCAAATTCACCTGCCTCCGTTCACTCATTATACCTCCTCTCAGTTACAAACATTTGCTAAAATAAAAACGGATTATACAACCAATTCTACTTGTTGTCAATCAATTTTCCTTTTAACCTTTCAAGAATCCTCTCCTTTATCTCTTCACTATCATTTAATTTGTAATATCTATCAAATATCTCCCAGCCTTTCTCTTCTCTTCCCACATATAAGTACGGAATAACCACGCTCAGTATTTCGCCAAGATAATAGCCACCAGGATCAATCTCATCAGGATTATCTGTGGGTTTTATATTCTCAAACTCACTACTTATTTCAAAATTATCATCGTAATCACCTATAATGAATTCTGCAAACTTGATATTCTGGATAACATACTTTCCTAATTTAGTGTCATATTCAAAAATAATACTGTTAGAAGGAGAAGCTGCATAACAGCATCTATAAAAATAACTGAATGCGAGATTTTGCAGAATAAGCTCGGCATTACAATCATCGTTTATATCTTCCGGGTCCGCCATAAATCCCAATGAACCATAGTCGTGACTACTGAAAATCTCTTTAGGTTCTGCATTAAATTCATATATCCAGTTATATTCACAGCAATGTGCCCCACCTGAGAATTGAGTAATTATTAGTTCTTTATTGTCACCTTTAATTAAATCCTCTATTTTCCATGTGTTCATTTCTTCAATATCACATCCTAATTCAAATCGTTTGATTTCTTTGCCGTCTTTGCTCTTAAGCACCATTATATGATTTTCATATCCATCGTCAATTTCAATCTTTTTTTCCACCATATAATCCAAATAATACAACGTCTTTCCATCATCACTCACTCTATAAGATTCATTTTCGTTACCTTTTGAACAAGTCATTACTACAAGAGATAAAACAAGGAATAGGTACTTTTTCATTTTATGCCTCCATGTATTTAATAATTTAATGGGAATTTATAAGTTAAACAGAAAAGCATTTAAATTGTTATTCTTCTGGTAGATGGAGATTAATTTTTTCTTTATAATATGTGTATGACTTTGCACCTGTTATCCTCAACAACTCTTCACCCTTCCAGAAGAGCATAATTGTTGGGACACTATGCACATGGTAATGTGCCTGTACATGACGTTTTGCATCTATATTTACCTTTATTGCAAGAAGACGTTCTTTATACTCTCTGGCTATTCTTTTTATGATAGGTGAAACAGTCTTGCATGGTTTACACCATACTGCAAAGAAATCGACAAGCACAGGTTTATCCGAATTCAAGATTAATTGATTAAATGACTTTGGAAGTTCCTTACTATTTTGTTCTGTCATAATGCAATTATCTCATTACAAATATTTATACTTCTGTCTTCATCAATTGTATATTATATTTTGAATGTCGAATTGTCAAGCGAAAATTTTCCTTCTCTGCTTTAAGAACAAACACTTCTTCACAGACCTAAATTTCTTACCTGAATCATCTTGTGGCTCTGCAACGAGATGAATGTAATACAGCAGTGGATAGCGCTATCTGATCGGTAGTTAGTGAAAATTAATCAAGGTTTTCTAAGATATGTCTGATACTTTTCTGTACTTCTTCTTTTTTGACATCATGATAGAAGTTGTTACCCAATGATTTACCCTTTCCGTCAGGTACAAAGTGTTTATAAATCAGAGTCGGTAAATCCCATTGTTTCTCCTTGCCAGCATAATCCTTATATCTCTCCGTTTTCAACTCATTTTCTGTTAAGTTCAGAATATCATTTAAAGCAGTAATTATGTTATTTTTCTGGCTTTCATTTTCATACTGCAATTCTGCATTCTTAAAATATTCAAGAACAGAATTTTCACTATTTTTGCAACCCGATAATACCGTTATTAGATAAAAAATAAGAAAACCTAAAAATAATATCTTTTTTTCCATCATATTTCACCCTCCTTTACTTTCTGTATAACTACACTTCTGTAACGATTTATTTTTTATATTATATTTTCTACCACAAGTCAAGGTTTATTCAAAGATAATAATACGCAGGCTAAAGAGACTGTACGAAAATACCATTTTAAGGTAGGCGCAGGCT
>JAGMEZ010000258.1 GCA_023127905.1 Caldifarciminota bacterium | reverse complement strand
TGCTCGACATCATGATGCCTGAGATTGATGGTTGGGAAGTGTTGAAAATGCTTAAGGTTGATGAGGAGACAAGGGATATACCTGTGGCAATGTTATCATGTAAATCAGAAACACGAGATAAGGTTCTCGGGATTCAGGAAGGAGCGGTTGATTACATTACGAAACCATTTGCTCCGGATGACCTTATAATAAGGGTGAGAGAAATTCTCGAAAAATCGAAAAAAGAGAAATAAAAAGTGTCAGACAGAAGCGAAGAAGCAAAAATAAGAAAGGAATGGCTACAGTTTAGAGGTGCTCTCTATGATTATCATGTAGATTTTCCGACGCTCCCGATTGTCATGGATAAGGTAAGGAAAAACATTGGAAACTTTAAGAAAATTGGTCTTATCTATCTTGATATTATAGAGTCAGTTGAGACTATTCATGGATGGCAGAAATTTGAAGAGGTTCTTAAAAGGATATCAATAATCTTGAAAGAACTATATTCTAATGAATTACGAGAGAATGATATTATTGCAATGCAGGCTGCACGAGCTGGGAAATTCATTATTTTCATCTTCTCACAGGACGATGGAAAAGAGGTTGATAAGTATTTTATGCAGGATCTTTTGGATAACATTCATAAGACCATCTTTGAAAAAACCGAGGACCTCAGGATGAAGTTCCTTTTTCCCGAAACAATTTGTCATATTGGTATGGATTTCCTTTATATTGATCCTGTTGTGCGGTTTGAGAGGAATCTTTATTCTTCTGTCAGCAGGGCGCATGAAAATGCTTACAGCCAAACAACAAATTTCTGGGAGAGAAGATACAGAGAGCTTAAACGAATCATAGTAAATAATGATATTCAGACAGTTTTTCAACCTATCCTTAAATTTTCAACAGGTGATACTGTAGGATATGAAGCACTTACACGTATTACCTCAATAGAATTTTTTAATGATACTGAAACCCTTTTCTCTTTTGCAGTACAAACAGAAATGATATTAGAGCTTGAAAGAATCTGTCGAAAACATGCTATAATGAAAGCAAAACATGCACTCAGGGGTAGGAAATTATTTCTAAATGTTTCTGCAAAAGGTGTTCTTGATCCGGAATTTATAGATGGAAGATTTATTACGGATATTGAGGAAATTGGGCTTTCTGTAGAGGATGTAGTTCTTGAAATAACTGAGAGGCTTGCGATTAGAGATATTGACCTTTTTAAGCAGAATGTGAAAAGGCTTGAAAATTCTGGATTCTCTGTTGCAATTGATGATGTAGGTGCTGGATATTCTTCCCTTCATACGATTGCTGAACTCAGTCCTACATTTTTAAAATATGATATGGCTCTTATAAGAGATATTAATAGACATGCAATAAAAAGGAATCTCCTTGAAAGCTTATTACCATTTTCACAAAAGATCAATAGTGTAATTATTGCTGAGGGGATTGAAACCGGGGATGAGTTTGATGTTCTAAAGGAGATTGGGATTGAGTATGGTCAGGGGTTCTTCTTTGGTAAACCAGGATTCTTATTAAAAAACCAAATTTAATTATGCTTTCTGCGACTGAGAAAATTATAATACTTCCCAGAGGGGTAAGAGAAAAGATAAGAGCAGGAGAAGTGGTTGATAGACCTGCTTCTATTGTGAAAGAGCTTATTGAAAATTCAATTGATGCTCAGAGTACAAGAGTAATATGCGAAGTAGATAGGGGTGGGTTGGAGAGAATTAAGGTGATTGATAATGGATTAGGTATGAGTCCACTTGATCTTGAACGATCACTTGAGAGATATGCAACAAGCAAGATAAGAGGTTTAAGTGATCTTTCTTGCATTAGCACATTTGGATTTAGAGGAGAGGCACTTCCAAGTATTAAAGCAGTATCAGATTTGGTTATTGAGTCAAAATTAAAAGATGCTGAAACAGGATTTTTAATTAGAGCAAATGGTGAAGAAATTGTAGAAAAAAGACCTCAGCCAGCAAAGGTAGGAACAACAGTCGATGTACGGAAGATATTTTTCAATACACCAGCCAGAAGGAAATTTCTTAAATCAGAATCCACAGAATTCAGGCATATTCGGAGGGTCTTTGTCGCTCTTGCATTGGAAAATAGAAAAGTACATTTTACCCTCTTTAATAATGGTAAATTAAATCTTGAAGTACCTCCATCAAATGGGATAAAGGAGAGATTTAAATATATACTTGAAGGTGACATAGTTAACAACTTGTTGACTTTCTCAAATGATGACAAAAATATCACAATAGAAGGGGTTATTTCAAAACCAGAGAAGGCTGTATCTGGGAGAGATTTCCAGTATATCTTTGTAAATAGAAGATGGGTAAGCAACAATGTAATAAGACAGGCAATTTATAAAGCTTATGGAAATAGCTTATGGGGTAAACATCCTATATTTGTAGTGGAAATTTTTATTTCGGGAACAGAAATTGATATAAATGTTCATCCTATGAAAAAAGAGGTGAAATTCAGCAAAGCGAAAGATATATTCGAATTAGTATATAATTCTGTTAAGGATACGCTGAAGAGTAAAAGTGAATTGCCTGAACTTGACAAAGAAAGGGTTTTTTACCTCAGAGAGGAAGAAAAAGGATTTGCGAAACAGGAAGAACATCTTCTTTTCTCAAGTGAGAAAATCGATGTAAAGGATTATAAGGGTGAGAAGACAATACCAAAAGGATTATGGCAACTACATAATTCCTATATATTTGCATCTACAAAAACGGGATTTATGATTGTTGACCAACATGCTGCGCATGAGAGAATCTTATTTGACAAAATAATAAGAAGGAAAGAACAATTGCCGCCTCAAATGCTTCTTTTTCCTTTGAGGATTGAATTAAGTATCAGTGAGGAGGAATTCCTCCAGGGGAGTGTTGAGATATTTTACGAATTGGGGTTTAGAATAAAAAAATTTAGTGGAAAAACAATTATTGTAGAGGGTATTCCACCATTTATGAAAGAGATAAATGAAGATGTAATTCATGACCTATTTGAGTTTCTGGAAGAAAATGTTAGGGAGAAAGGATTATTTAACGAGATTGCGAAACAGATTGCATGCAAATCAGCAATTAAAGCAGGTGAAGAACTTAAGCAGGAGGAGATGAATATTCTAATTGATAACCTTTTTGCAACCGATGAACCATATACATGCCCACATGGAAGACCTACAATGATAAAATTTACATTGGACGAACTGGAGAAAAAGTTTAAGAGAAAATGAGCAAAGAACAAACGAAATCAACTCTATACCCCCCTTTGAAAAAGGGGGGACAGGGGGGATTTAAAATCCCCCTTTATAAAAGGGGGACTTGTTATAGGTTAATCGAAAAATGTTAAAATACTATTCACAGTACCATATTCACAAAGAGGAGGAGTAATGATTAGAACCAATAGAAGTAAGGTTGTTATGATATCGGTTCAAGGGAAGGTTGCAAACCCTTGTAAACGGACTGGTGGACATGCTATTGATAGAAATGGTATTCCTTTTTTACTTCCTGGAACTGGTGGAATAACTTATAATGTAAAGACTGGTGACCCAGCATTTGGTTGGGCAGGAGATCATGTTGAGCCTGGTGTTTCTACTATTATAAATGAAGAGAAAAGGTATGATCCACCAACGCGGGGATATAACTTTTATGCTTGTATTGGAAACGAAGCAACTATTGTTTCGGGAGATGCAAAGGGAATGAAAGGTGTCGTTACGGGACATCATGGAGGTATAGAACATGTAATAATCGATTTTCCTGATAGCGTACTTAAAAAGATGACGATTGATGATAAAATTCTTATAAAAGGGTATGGACAGGGATTTAAATTGCTTGATTATCCTGATATACATGTATTCAACCTTGATCCTCATCTCTTTTTAAAAATGGGAATAACTGAGAATAGGAAAAAGGGTAATATAAAGGTTCCTGTTGCTCACATTGTTCCAGGAGAACTTATGGGTTCTGGAGTAGGTTCTACATCAATGGGAACCGGAGATTATGATATTATGACATCAGATGAATCATTGATAAAAAAACTTGGTCTTGATAAATTGCGATTTGGGGATTTTGTTGCAATTGAGAATCATGATAATGTCTTTGGTAGAAGCTATAGAAAAGGATCAATAACGATTGGTATAGTGATTCATTCTGACTGCATGCTTGCAGGACATGGACCAGGTGTCACGACACTCATTTCTTCATCAACTCCTCTCATCGAACCAGTTATTAAAAAGACAGCTAATATTGCTGATATGTTAAGGATTGGTATAAAAAGACCTAAGAAAAGATAGTAAGGAGT
>JAGMEZ010000257.1 GCA_023127905.1 Caldifarciminota bacterium | reverse complement strand
GAAAGAGTCATCAAAAAAGGGAGCAAATGCAAAAAAATTCAATTAACAATGAAAACACCATTGAAATATGTAGAGATGGAGACAACAGATCCAACTTTCTACAAGGAGATAGAAAGAGGTATAATTCTATGGGAGTCAGAGGATGAGTAGTGAATTTGAGAATTGTCTGAAGAGAAAGAAGATAAGGGCATTGCTTTATGCAAAGAATTATAGAGAAAGGAGCCACTACTGCCTGATCGTAGCTATGAGAACCCTTTATGTTGAGAAAAAGCTTCTACCACTTCATTTAGGGAACGAATCGGGGTCAGACTTCAAAATACAGAAGGAAGCGGGTCAGGCTTCAAGATACAAAATAGCAATCATGTAAATTTGTACTGTCAACAACGAGATGCTGAAACAACCCATGAAACAAGTTCAGGACATGGTTCAGCATGACACTTTCAGGGGACAGCAAAAGGGGGACAGCGACCTTTTTACAAAAGCCAAAATGTCGAAACTGGGAAGTTCCTCCTATGCTAAAGCTTCGGAGGACAAAAACCTGCCGAACTCTATAACGTAGGCGCGCTCTCTTACATAAACGGAAACACCGCAACGACATCGTCGTGCTCGGCATGTCAGAAATACGCTTAAGCGAGTCAAATTCTCTCCTCACCATACCCTATCACCCAATTTGATTCACTCCAGAAAAACCTAAACATCGAGATTGTTTCCATTACTAATATGACAAATTACTCGTAATGACGATACTCCTTTCTATTAAGGACAACCGGAGTCAAGCAGATAAGCATTTAAGATTTATCTCCCAATCCTTTTGAAAGATTTGACAAAGAAATACAAAGAATGTTCTTGACAAATTTATGCCCTGTGTTACACTACTTAGTGTAACGCTAATTGGTGTAATGAGGAGTGAACTATGGAAAACCCTTTTTTCTACGGAACTACAGTAAGTGGAAAAAGTTTTACAAATAGGCAAAAGGAAATAAAAGAAATAGTAGGTGATTTAAAAAGCGGTCAGAATCTCTTTATTTATTCTCCTCGCAGATACGGTAAAACCTCACTTATAAAAGTTGTTTTAGAAAAATTAAAAAAAGAGAGGTTTGCTACTATATATCTTGATTTTTATCAGATATATTCAAAGGAAAGATTTATTGATTTATATTCGAGGGCAATAGCTAACGCAGTTAACTCCAAAATCGAGAAGTTAATAGATTTTTTTAAGAGAAATGTAAGGAATGTCATTCCCAGCATCACTATTGAAGAAGATGGTAAGCCTAAATTGCAATTAGAATATTCAAATCGGAAAGGTAATATTTACAAGTTATTAGAAGATGTATATCAACTACCACAAAAACTTGCTGTTGAGAAAAAGAAAAAGGTAGTTGTAGTTTTTGATGAATTTCAGGAGGCAAAAAATTTAAATGGTGATCAATTTGGGAAGGAGTTACGTGCAAATATTCAACATCACGAAAAAATAAGTTATGTTTTCATGGGGAGCAAAACCCATATTTTATTAAACATGTTTAATGATAAGAATAGTGCATTTTATAAGATTGGAAAGATGATCTATTTAAACAAACTACCAAAGAAGGATTTGGTTAGTTTTATCCTGAAACGTTTTAGGGAAGGTTCATATAAAATCAGTGTTGATACTACAGAAGAAATATGTAATATTACAAAAAATCATCCTTATTATGTGCAGATGATTTGCCATGAAATTTGGGAGATATGTTCTGATAATAAAGAAGTGGAAAAAAGAGATTTAAATATTGCAAGTGATAGAATTATAAAAAATCAATCGGAATTATATTTAAGAATCTGGGATAGCCTATCAATTCATCAGAAAGAGTTATTAATCGCTTTAATAAATTCTGGGGGAGAATCCATCTTTTCTAAGGCTTATCGCGAGAACAATAAATTACCTATTGCTTCAACGGTAAATAAATGTATTTCAGCATTAATTGCGAAAGAAATTGTAGAAAAGAATAAAGGAATATACGAAGTTCCCGATATGTTTTTTGCAAAATGGTTAGAGAATAATATAGTTTGATTACACTATCTGGTGTAATGCTAATTGGTGTAATAAAAAAATCGATAACGAGGGACGGAGGCTGTAAACTTGTAAACTTTCCTATAGGATAGGGATGGTGCCCCCTCGATTCACTTGGTATCTTCGACTTGACCCCGTAGAAAGGGGCAGGCTTTGTGACTTTAGCTTTATACCAAAAACCTTTTAAAACCGTAACAAGAGGACTTGTTTTCTGCTCGAAAGAAATACGAATGTTCGAAGTCATTGTCTTGAATAGAAGAAAGCCTGTCAATGAGCTCGGCATGCGAGAAGCAACGTTTAAACGAGTCAAGTTTTCCCCAACCCACATAATTCATAACCGACTTGATTCACTCCAGAAAGGGCAGGTGCAAGATCTGCCCCTACAATAGGAAAGCGAGGCAGGATGCCTCGCCTGTTGTTTAGTTACGCAGGCAAATCCTTATGAATCATTAAACGGAAACATCGCAACGACACCGTCGTTGCACTCCAGAAAAACCTTAACAACGAGATGCCGAAAGAGTTCGGCATTACACCGAAAACCCAGTTAAATCATGTATTATCAAAATTGTGAGTTATATAGATAATTATATATAATATATATCTATGATATGTTACAGATCTCGGGAATGATTATTTCGGGCCTTTTTACACCTGCCCTTATCTGAGTTCTTCCATCGATTGTTACAAGTCTTCCAGTGTATTTATTCAGTTTTCTCCTGCTGTCTTCATCCAGTTTCAATCTACCAAATCCCTTCATAAGAATAATTGTAATCCCTGTGTCATTTTCCTTTGTTATTCCTTTCCTTATCTCATCTCCAAATATATCCTTGAATTCCTCCATAGATAATGAAGGTCCAATAATTCCTTTAACCTTACCCTTTAAGGATTCAAATTCTTTTCTTTTAATTGGTTCATCAAAAATAACAATATCTTTCCCAAGAACACCCCATTTTTCACCGCCAAAACCAAAGACACCATAAATTATCTCTGCCTCTGTCTCAATAATAACACCCCTCTCAGGTATAACCTCCTTAATTTTCCCAGGAATAAATGCTTTCAGCTTTCTCTCTTCCACAGGCCTTTTTACTACTACATCTCCAGTTTTAAAATCAATATTAACAACTTCACCATAGAAGGGTGAGCGGCAGTATTTAACTGAGATACCAGCATACAGAGAGATAGAAGCAATTTTCCCACCTTTTTCAACCTTTTCACCCTTATGTTTATCAAGATTTAATTTAAGCCTCTCAGGGGGAATGTCAAGTACTTTTGCACAATTTATAGTTACAGGTCCTATTTCATTCCTGTCAACTTTTTCTCTTATTATTACTCCACCTGATGCAGGGGATATATACTCGAGAATACCACTAACCGGTGATTCGACTAACATCCTTGCAGCCAATGTTTTCTTTATAGCTATAATCTCTCCTGAATGAACAGTGTCGCCTACCTTTTTTGTCAGATACCCTTCTATTTCATTAAGTTCTACCTTTAATTTATCTGCAATATTAACGATAAATGGTCTCTCGCCTATATAGAACATCTCAGCTACAAGGGTATCAGGTTTAACAATATCCCCTTCATTTACAAGAACCTTCCCATTAAAGGGTAGAATCCTCTTCTTTAATATTTTAGCCATTTTTCCCTCTGGAAATGATTTTTCTCCATTCCGTTATAAGTTCTCTATCCGGGCTAATAGGTCGTTCTCTCATATCACAGAAAATCCCTAAAATCCCTGGATTCACAGTCTTCTTTACAGGTATACCTCTGCCCGCACCTGCATCGAACCTCCTCATTGGTTTTACCTCTATCTCTATCTCT
>JAGMEZ010000256.1 GCA_023127905.1 Caldifarciminota bacterium | reverse complement strand
CTGGAGACGTAACTATAATATATGGTTTGCCGAATAGGGGGGTCGTAGTTGTGAAACCAACAGAAGAACATAAGAGAAAAGTAAAAGAAATACTCGACAAGATGTGAGTGTATGGAAATAGAAATTGATTCAAAGAAGAATAATCCCTTACTTAATAGAACTGAAATTTGTTTTACTGTTCGACATGAGGGTGGAAGTACTCCAAATCGGGAGATCATACGCAGTGAGCTTGCTGAAAAGCTCAATGTAAAAAAAGAGAATATTATTGTAAATACTATTAACACTAGTTTCGGCATCCAAGAAACTACGGGTTATGCTAAGATTTATTCTTCTGTCGCAAAGGCAAAAGATGGGGAGCGGCGACATATTCTCAAACGAAATCTGATTGGTGTTGAAGAGAAAAAGAAAGAGGAGAAGAAGACAGAGGCAAAATCCGAAAAGGAGGAGTAGACGATGAAAGAACTGATAGAGCGAATTGCAAAAGCACTGGTCGATTTCCCAGAAATGGTTAAGGTTACGGAAATCCAAGGAGAGAAGACAGCTGTTTTCGAACTACGTGTAGGCTCGGGAGATTTAGGAAAAATTATCGGAAAAGAAGGAAGAACAGCAAAAGCTATAAGGACAATAATAACTGCCGCTTCAATGAAAGCAGGTAAACGAGCCGTCCTTGAAATACTTGAGTAAATGAATGCAGAGTTTATCCCCATTGGTAAAATTATCAAAACTCACGGATTAAAGGGAGACGTAAAGGTTCAAATACTTTCGGATATTCCCAACAGACTAAAGAATATTTCATCAATTCACTTACTAAAGGATGGCAAAACAAAAAAGCTGACGATATCTTACTGTCAATTAAGCGAACATCGCGCAATTATTAAGTTTGGTGATATAAATTCTATCTCTTGTGCTGAAAAAATTATTGGAAGTATGCTTTGCATAAAAGAGGAGGAACTCCTTTCCCTTCCAAAAAACAGATTCTATATTCACAATCTTATCGGACTCAATGTCTACGATAAATCCGGAAACAGCATAGGTAAACTGAAAGAGGTATGGAAACTCCCAGCAAATGATGTTTTTGTAGTTGAAGCAAATAACAGAGAAACACTCTTTCCCGCAGTAAAAGAAGCAATAAAAAATATCTCTCCACAGAGAGGAGAAATAATCGTAGATGAGAATTTTGGAGTCACATAGGATGAAAATTGATATACTGACAATCTTTCCTGATATCTTTAATACCCCCCTTAACTATTCAATAATAGAAAGAGCAATCAATATGGGGGCACTTGATATTTCTGTTCATAATCTCAGGGACTATACAACCGATAAAGCAAAATCAACAGATGATTATCCTTTTGGTGGTGGACCAGGAATGATAATGAAGATTGAACCAATTTTCAACGGACTTAAAGCCTTAAGGAAACCTGAAAGTGAAGTTATATTACTATCTCCCCAGGGAGAGAAATTTAACCAAAGGCTTGCAATAAACATCTCTCGCAAGGAACATATCATTCTCATCTGTGGAAGGTATAAAGGTGTTGATGAAAGAATAAGAAAACACCTTATTGAAAGAGAAATATCCATAGGGGATTATATAACAAGCGGTGGAGAAATTCCTGCACTGGTAATCATCGATGCAGTATCGAGACTACTACCGAATGTCCTAGGAAATTTTGATTCTGCAGAGAGCGATTCATTTATGTCTGGGAAACTCGATGCACCATACTATACAAGACCGAGAGAATTCAGCGGTATGACTGTTCCTGATATTCTTCTATCGGGCGACCACAAAAAGATAGAAGAGTGGAGAGAAAAAGAATCACTGAAAAAAACTCTGTCACTTCGACCTGATCTACTGGGTTCAAAAAAGGGACAATGAGATAATGGAGGAAATGTGAGCAAGAAAGAAACTGAAACTAAAGAGATACCTGATTTTAATTCTGGGGATACAGTTCAGGTTTTTGTACAGATCCAGGAGGGAGGTAAAACAAGGATACAAAGGTTTCAAGGAACTGTCATAAAAAAGAAAGGTGGGGGTGTAAGTAAAACATTCACTGTACGAAAGGTAACACAGGGTATTGGAATTGAGAGGATATTTCCCCTCCATTCACCTAATATCGAAAAAATTAAGATAATAAGAAGAGGAAAGACACGAAGAGCAAAACTCTATTATCTGAGAGAAAGAAAAGGAAAGAAGGCAAAAATAAAGGAAGCACGTTAACATGTTTGGTTTCGAAAAAAGATTATGGAAAGAGGGTGCAGATTTTATTGCAGGTATCGATGAAGTCGGGAGAGGTCCTCTTGCTGGTCCTGTTATATCTGCAGTAGTAATTTTGCCAAAGGGATACTGCAATAAAAAGATCAAGGATTCAAAGAAGTTAACACCTCTTCAAAGAGAGAAACTATTTTCATGTATTATTGATAACTCAATAACTTATGCAGTAGGGTGTGTTGATGCACACATAATAGATAAAATAAACATTCTTAAAGCAACCTACGAATCAATGTATCGAGCCATTGATAAATTAAAGTTTCTTCCAGACCATATCCTTGTCGATGGCTTTGAAATCCCCGGACTTCCAATTCCACAAACAGGGATAATAAAAGGTGATAATGTCTGTCTTTCAATTGCTGCAGCATCTATAGTTGCCAAGGTTTTCAGAGACAGGATAATGGAACTATATGATTTGGAATTTCCTATTTATAAATTTTCAAAAAATAAAGGATATGGTACAAAATATCATATTAAAACACTTATGAAAGTCGGACCCTGCAGGATACATAGAAAGAGCTTTAACCCTGTCAAACTAATTGCTACTGTAAAAAATAAAAAGAAAAAATAACATTATCCTACATTAATAATTCTTACTTTATCTAACACATAATAATGTTAAATAGAAAGTTTATTGGTTCTATCGGCGAAAAAAGAGCCATATCATTTCTGAAAAAACAAGGATTTAAAATAGTTGAAACAAATTACAGGTCTTATTTTGGTGAGATTGATATCATTGCTTTAAAAAAAGATCTTATTGCTTTTGTTGAAGTTAAAACACGGCAATCGAGCCATTATGGATACCCCGAAGAAGCAGTACAAAGAAAAAAAATGAGGAGAATAATAAAAACAGCTAAATATTATCTTTTAACACATGATCTATACGATAAGATAGATGTTAGATTTGACATAATCTCATTAATGAGAAAAGATTCTTCATTCGATATTGAATATTTTGAAAACGCTTTTCGTGAGGAGCGATAGAGTAGTGATTTTTACCTTTTTTAAAAAAAGACTTGCAAATTTTTAAATTTGTGGTAAAATAGTGAAAAATTTATCTTGTGAAGAAAGGAGGTGAAAGAGATTTTTTTTCTTAATTAAAAAGGAGGCTTTAATGAATATAAAACTCACTTTAGTAGTTTCTTTTCTACTTATATCAGTAGCACTGTTCGGTATGCAAACTAACCATACAACCTTCAAAAAGGAAATTCCCGTAGATAGCACAGGTGGTCCTGATCCATATGGTTATACCTGGATAGACAGTGAGGAGCCAGGTGGACCAACATTCAACTGGATCGATATAACAGGGATAGGAACACAAGTAACAGGTCTTACAGATGACAATAATGTAGGACCGTTCCCAATAGGTTTTAATTTTCCATACTACTGGTACACAGTCAACCAGTTCTGGGTTAATGCAAATGGCGCCATCTCTTTCTCAGACGCAAGTGTGTATGTACCTCAGGGAAGCAGTTCATTCTTTATTCCAAATACCGCCGCACCTAATGACCTGCTTATTCCACTCGGGGCTGATTTAACGTTTGAAAATGGTTATCCAGCAGAATGTTACTACTATACGAATAATGTAGATACATTAATCGTATCATTTCTTAAAGTTCCCGCGTGGGTCTCCGGTCCACCTTCGGGTGAGCATACTTTTCAGATAATTCTCACTGCGCAGGATAGCTGCATCTACTTCCAGTATGGTCCTCAGAGTGGTCAATTTTATGGGGGGTCATGCTGTACAGGCATAGAGAATGTAATAGGAAACGTTGGATTGGATGTTTTTCTCAACGTAAACCCTGACCTTCTCCCTAATTATACACTTAAATTTATTCCACCTGACAGTACCACTTATCAGGCACTTGATATTGGAATCAAAGAAGCAATATCCGAAGGAAGTGAAGGTATTTTTCTCTTCCCAGGTGAACCATATACACTCACAGCTACCATTAGAAACTATGGAAATGTGGATGCGGGAACTTTTGATGTCAGCTGTCGTTTATGGGATACCTTAAATGTCAGTTACTTTACAGATACTGTTACCGTGAGCGGTCTTTTTGCAGGAGCAGAGACAACTATTTCTTTCATCCCAAACTGGA
>JAGMEZ010000255.1 GCA_023127905.1 Caldifarciminota bacterium | reverse complement strand
CTCCTTTTAATCAAAGTATCCCTTTTCCACCATCCCGCCATATGAAAACAGCAGATAACCTCTTGTCTCTAACCCTTGAACTTGAATAATTTCCTGTAAAAGATTATCATAATCTTGAAGGTACGCACCCAACCCAACCACAAGTTTATTTCTACCAACAAATCCTATAGTTTTTTTCGTTTTCCTTTCGATCCAACCTACATCTGAAGAGTAAAGCATGGGAACCACAAAATCAACATAATCTGACCGTGCCCAGAAAACCCAGTCCTGAAGGAGATCATCCCTAGCATGTACATTATCACCAATAACTGCAACAGATACCTGAACCTCTGATTTTATCTTTTTTACTTCTTCATATATTTCCTTTATTGTAAGGGTCACCTGTTTACGACGCCAGTCATCCCACTTCTGTTGAATATCAAAAAAAGCTCCAGCACCAAAATCACTTCTAATTTCACTTTTATCCCTCAGTTTAAGGGGATCTACATACATCTCCCTCATGAACCTCACCCGTGCGGGAATATCGTAACCATAATCACTCCGCGGGTACCGACAGTAGTCCATATGCAAACCGTCTACATCGTAATTTTCTACAATCTCACGTGCAATTTTCTTCAGGTGTTCCCGTACCTTCGCATTTGCCGGTTCGAGGAAATAACCTTCAAGCCCCATCGCCTTTATCTCTTCGACCGAATAAGTTTTGAGGTTAGTTCCTTTATCATCGCCAATAAACCATTCAGGGTGCTTGTTTGCAATATGGTACTCTGACAAGGGAAATGGAGCATGAGACCAGCCATAGTAGAGGTTTATCCAGGCATGAACCTTATACCCATCCCTTTTTGCAAGTTTTATTACAAGATCAAGAGGGTCATAATTGAAAGGTGTATTAAGCAATTCTGTAGAACGTGGTACAATCTGCGATTTATACATTGCTTCGCAGCGCGCATAGACCTGGACAAAGAGCGTGTTAATATCATATTTTTTCATATCATTCATCATCTTAAAAACCTTCACCGGGTCATCGACATCCCACCGGATAATCCAGATACCTCTTATTTCCTCTCCATGAAGTTTTAAAAAAAGGAATAGAAAAATAAACAGAATAAGGCTTTTCCTAAACATCGAATATTAGTTTTGTAGACCAGGTTTTACCATTGTTAATAATTTTCAACTGGTGATACGTAACTGCTTTAACCTCACAATAAATCTCTTCATCGCTCAAACGCATTCCCTCAAATGTTACATCGAGAGTGTTTTCATTTATTTGTTGTATGACTATGTTTATCGGGAAAAATCTTTCTTTAAATATAAACCAGAGAATTTCAGAAAGATATGAATGAAGAAGCTCCTCCGGTGAATCCTCTTCCAGATGCATTTTTTTTGATAAATTCTTCCTCTTTTGAGCTGGCTCTGATATCACTGATAACATTCCTTTTGCAGCATTGATAAAGAGTTCTGCAAGCGTCACACCACTGACAGACATCCCAACATCTGATGGATGATCAATAAATCTATATCCTGATTCAGCCACTGTTTCTTACCTGATCAAATCTCAGTTGTTGAGTAAAAGTCTTGTCGTAAATATTCACTCAACCGCATTGCATTTCAAAAAGGTGTGTCATTGTGAGTTACTCTTCGTGCTCGTCTTATGCGAAGTATCCTGTTTGCCAAATACTCACTAAAAATTATATTACTTTATAATAATAACAAAGTCAAGAAAAAACAGCCCCCTTAAGTGGGCTGTTTTTCATAAATAATCAGTATTCAGTAAACCTCGTCATTACGAGTTTATCTTCTTGCCTTTCCTTCGCGAAGGAATCTTATCTTCAAAAAGTGGCGCTGTCCCTAATTTTTTCCTAATTTTTCATCAAATATGGGAAAGACTCTTAAAATTCACTTGACTTACTAGGAATATTATTCTAAACTAACAATATTAAAAAAAGTGTAAACTATGTGTGGAATTTTAGGTATCATTGGAAAAGATAATCTAATTGATGAAATTGTAACTGGACTCCTAACCATCCAGCACAGAGGTCAGGATGCAGCTGGGGCTATAACATTCGGAAAAAAATTTAATCTCAAAAAAGGCATTGGTCTTGTTCGGAACGTTTTTAATAAAAAAAATATGGCACGATTAGAAGGGGATATAGCAATCGGTCATGTGAGATATCCTACCATAGGTACTTATGAAGAAACAGAAATACAACCATTTTACATCAATTCACCCTATGGTATCGCTCTTGCTCACAACGGGAATGTCATTAACTATAGAGAATTAAAGACTGAACTTGAAAAGAAAGAACTCAGATATATCAACTCTGATTGCGATGCGGAACTCATCCTTAATGTCCTTGGAGCTC
Source organism: Caldifarciminota bacterium (assembly GCA_023127905.1). Taxonomy (GTDB): domain Bacteria; phylum Hydrothermota; class E44-bin80; order E44-bin80; family E44-bin80; genus JAGMEZ01. The sequence continues at coordinate 4,235 of JAGMEZ010000255.1, read as the reverse complement.
AACTTTCACGATTTGGAAAATTCAATGTAAATAATCTTTTTGCTGCCGTAAAGAAAACCTTCGATGCAATTCAAGGAAGCTATTCAGTAATATCCATTATAGGTGAAAATGGTCTCCTTGCCTTCAGGGACGCCCATGGTATTAAACCTCTTATTTTTGGGAGAAAAGAGAATTCCTTTGCTTTTGCATCAGAGAGCGTTGCCCTAGATATTCTTGGTTATAAGATTATAAATGATGTTTTACCTGGTGAAGCAATCTTTATTGATCGAAAAGGGAACTTCAGTCGAAAAAAGTTAACCAATTCTTTTCACTCACCTTGCATATTTGAGTGGATATACTTTGCCAGACCTGATTCTATCATTGACCGAATCAGTGTCTATGAAGCTCGATTCAGATTAGGAAAGAAACTTGCCGAGGAGATTCAAAAACAAAATATTAAACCTGATATCGTAATTCCTATTCCCGATACATCAAGAGCAGCAGCACTGGCACTTGCGGAAGAGATTGCTGTAAACTACAGGGAAGGTCTGATAAAAAACAGATATATCGCTAGAACATTCATTATGTCATCACAATCACAGAGGATAAGCGCAGTAAGAAAGAAACTCAATCCGATAAGGAATGTTATTGACGGTAAGAATATCTTACTCGTTGATGATAGTATTGTGAGAGGGAATACATCAAAAGAGATAGTAAATCTTATGAGGATAGCAGGAGCTCGAAAAGTCTATTTTGCCTCATACTCTCCACCCCTTAGATATCCTTGTTTATATGGTATAGATATGCAGATAAGGAATGAATTCATTGCTAAAGAAAAATCTATTGCTGAAATAAAAGAAAACATTGGATGTGACAAACTCGTATATCAGACAATGGACGCTCTTCTCTCCTCTCTCCAGATTGGAAATAAAAATGAATTCAGGTTCTTTTGTACAGCTTGTTTTGATGGCAACTATCCAACAAAGGTTTCTGAAAACAAATTTAAAGAGATTGAAAAAGACAGGATTGAGAGTAAAAGACATATTCAACAATAGCATTTTCTTACTTTTTTTTAACATATACGTTATAATCCAGGAAATTTTTAACATTTAACTTGAGGGAGACATTTTCACCAGAAAAGATTCTTCTTTTTCACAGGTTTTGATAAAAAAAGTGGGCTGTTTAAGACTCATTATAATTATGAATGAGGTCAAAAGAGAATTTTTTACTGTTTTTCAATAAATAACCTAAACTTTAATGATTGTTGTATTAAATTTTGGTGGACAATTTACCCATTTAATTACTCGGCGCATACGAGAATTAGGTAGTTATGCAGAAATCCTTCCTTTTAATGCAACCTATTCAGAAATTAAAGTACTAAATCCCAAAGGAATTATTTTATCAGGAGGTCCTGCCAGCGTCAATGAAGAAGATTCTCCTTGTTGCAGTAAAAAAATCTTCCATCTATCGATCCCAATTTTAGGTATCTGTTATGGTCATCAATTGCTTATTAAAATGTCTGGCGGAAAGATCAAGAAAGGCAAAATAAGTGAATATGGCAAGGAAACAATTACTCTCCTGCATAGAAAAGGATTATTCAAAGGTCTATCAGAAAAAGAACAGGTATGGCTATCACATAGAGACAAAGTTGAAAGATTACCCAAAAATTTCAGTGTAATAGCCAGGACCCCACAGTGCTCTGTGGCTGCTTTTAGCAGCGAAATAGAGAAATTCTATGGAGTTCAGTTTCATCCCGAAGTTGTGCATACACTAAGAGGGAAGAAGATTCTATCTAATTTCATTTTCGATATCTGCATGGAAAAGAAAAACTGGACTGTAAAAAATTATAAAAAACGACTGCAAAAAGAGATAAGGGAACGGGTGGACAATAAAGCTGTGATTATGGCTTTGTCGGGAGGTGTTGATTCTTTAGTATCAGCAACATTGCTCCATGAAGTAATTGGGGATAACTTATACTGTGTTCTCGTTGATACAGGTTTGATGAGAAAGAACGAAGTAATAGATGTAAAGAAAACTATAAGAAAAATGAGATTCAAGAATTTTTATATAGTGAATGCACGTGAAGAATTCATAAGCAGGTTATCGGGAATTACAAATCCGGAAGAAAAAAGAAAGATAATAGGTAGAATATTCATAGAAACCTTTGAGAAAAAAGCAAAGGAGTTGCAATCGAAATCGAGAATAGAATTCCTGGCTCAGGGAACAATATACCCTGACCGTATAGAATCAGCTCAGCCTTCGAAGACAGCATCTAAGATAAAAAGTCACCACAATATTATACTGCCTGATAATATGAAATTCAAAATCATTGAACCTCTTCATGAACTATATAAAGATGAAGTGAGAAAGTTAGGAAAAGAATTGAAACTTCCTGAGGAACTTATTCGCCGTCATCCTTTCCCAGGTCCAGGACTGGCAATCAGGATTTTAGGAGAAGTAACTAAGAAAAGGCTGGATATTTTGCGAGAAGTAGATTATATATATATTTCCGAGTTAAAGAAAACAGAACAGTATGACAATATCTGGCAAGCTTTTGCTGCTTTGCTGCCTTTTAGAGCAGTAGGTGTAATGGGAGATAAGAGAACATATGAATATATCGTCAGCCTTAGAGCAGTTACCTCCAAAGATGGTATGACCGCTGATTGGGCAAGAATTCCTTATCGGATTTTAGAAAAGATCTCTAACAAGATAGTCAATCAGGTGAATGGGGTAAATCGGGTGCTCTTTGATATTTCTCAAAAACCACCAGCAACCATAGAGTATGAGTAAAAGTCTATCATTAAAATATGGTTCTTCTCCAAAAGAGTTGGCAAATGCAATTGCATCTATTTAAGTAAATCATTAATAAAGATATAGTTAAAATGATGATTATACATTAGAACATCTCAAGAAAAGAAGTTGACAAACACAAAGTTTGCTGATATTATCCGCTAAAATTGGAGGAAGTGTTTGAAAACAAAGTATATCTTTATAGTCGGTGGGGTCATTAGTGGAGTTGGAAAAGGAATTGTAACTGCTTCTGTCGCAAGAATACTCAAGGAGTACGGCTTCACGACTACCGCTATCAAGATAGACCCTTATATAAATCTCGACGCAGGGACACTAAGACCAACGGAGCATGGAGAAGTCTGGGTCACAGACGATGGAGGGGAAATTGATCAGGATCTTGGCAACTACGAAAGATTTCTTGAACAGACCATCTCCAGGGCAAACAACATCACAACAGGACAGATATACAATTCAGTCATACAAGAAGAGCGGAGTGGAAAATTCCTCGGGAAAACGGTCCAGTTCATCCCCCATATCCCGAACGAAATTCTTAAAAGAATAAAAGCTGCCTCCCTCAATTTTAACTTCGCATTTGTAGAAATCGGTGGAACAATTGGGGATTACGAAAATATACCTTTCCTTTTCGCTGCAAAAAGCCTTGAAAGGCAGATCGGGAAAAAGAATATTCTTTACATTCTAATTACATATCTACCTATACCATCACATATAAATGAGATGAAGACAAAACCCACACAGCAAGCCATCAAAAGTTTGAGCGAGTACGGGATATTTCCGGATATCATACTTTGCAGGGCAAAAAAAGAACTTGATGATGTCAGGAAAAACAAGATCGAGGTTTACGCAAATATACAGAGAGAATTCGTCATATCAGCACCCGATATTTCTACTCTCTACAGGGTCCCTTTGAACTTCGAAGAACAGAAACTTGGCTTAAAGATACTGAAGAAATTCGGTATAAAGAGAAAGAAAAAAGCGAATTTCACACACTGGAAAAAACTGGTAAATAACATAGAACATCCCCGCAAAAGCACAAAGATCGCAATAGTAGGGAAGTACCTTGATATTGGAGATTACAGTCTCAAGGATGTTTATATATCCATTAAAGAAGCCTTAACTCACGCCGGAGCGAACCTCGGAGTTAGAATAGAGAATGAATGGGTGGACTCCAAAACCCTCACAAAGAACAAGAATAACCTGAATAAACTCTCATCCTACGATGGAATCATTATACCAGGAGGTTTCGGCAAAACAGGAATTGAAGGGAAAATTGCAGCAATAGAATTTGCCCGTAAACAGAAGATTCCTTTTCTTGGTCTATGTCTCGGTCTGCAACTTGCGGCTATTGAATTTGCAAGAAATATCTGTGGGCTCGACGGAGCAAACTCTACCGAATTTGACTCATCAACAAAATATCCAATAATTGACATTATCCCAGCACAGAAACA
>JAGMEZ010000254.1 GCA_023127905.1 Caldifarciminota bacterium | reverse complement strand
TCTTTCATACTTTTTTTCCCACTACTTATCATATCCTAAATGGATTTGAACCAATTAACAATTCTTTTGATTATTTTGTCAAAAAATCCCGCTTTCTTATCAAAGAAACCCGTCTCTTCTTTATGTCTGTATCCATACAGTATTAAACCTATCCCGCCTGCATGCACCGGATCGGAGACTGCATCTGTTAAACCAACAATTCCTTTGGGTATTCCAATTTTAACGGGAAGATCGAATATCCTCTCTGCCAGCTGATCTATGCCTTCCATTTTCGCAGTTCCGCCTGTGAGAACAATGCCAGCAGTAAGACGATCATCGAACCCACTCCTCTTAATCTCTCTCTCTACAAGGCTGAAAATCTCCTCCATTCTTGGTTCAATTATTGATCCCAGTATTTGCCTTGAAACTTCTCTCTTCTTTCTCCCACCAACACCTGGAACCTCCATCATCTCATTAGTATCAACAAGTGAAGCAATAGCAACACCATATCGTTTCTTAATCTCTTCTGCCTGAGCCCTTGGTGTCCTCAATCCAATCGCAATATCATTTGTAATATTGACCCCTCCCAGTCCAACCACAGATGTATGTCGTATGCTTCCCTCGAAGAATATCGCAAAATCTGTTGTTCCACCACCTACGTCAATCAGACAAACACCGAGTTCTTTTTCCTCTTCATCAAGGACAGCAAAACTCGAAGCATACGGTTGTAGGATAATATCCCTGACAGACAGATTTGCTCTTTCGATCGACTTAATAATATTCGAAACAGCAGTAACAGCTGCTGAAACTATATGCACTTCAGCCTCGAGTCTTATCCCTGCCATACCAACAGGTTCCTTTATCCCTGTTTGATCATCTACGGTATAATCCTGGGGAAGCACGTGAACAATTTTCCTGTCCATGGGAATAGTAACTGCTTTTGCTTGTTCAATAACCCTCTTAATATCTTCATTAGAAATTCCTTCTTCTGTTCTCGAAACAGCTATTACACCTCTTGAATTGAAGCTTTTTATATGGTCTCCCGCAATACCTACAACAACATTATTAACCTTAACACCCGCCATGAGTTCCGCCTCGCCCACAGCCTGTCTTATTCCTGCAACGGTTTTATCGAGATTAACGACAACCCCTCGACGTAATCCATATGATGGAGTAGTCCCTACGCCAACAACATTTACTTCATCCTTCTCGTTTACCTCGGCAATAATTGCAGAAATTTTTGTGGTACCGAGGTCAAGAGCTGTTATTATATCCTCTTTAGTCATAACACACCACCTTTTTCAAAAATTATCTGATTTTTAAACCTCATATCACAAATGGTATAACCGTTAGATTTCATTTCTTTAACTACATTGTACAGTTCGGTTTTTAGGGGCAATGGTTCACTGCTACCAATCAGTATCTTAAAACCATCGGCTATCACCACAGTCCTTTCTTTATCCTTAAAATAGATGGTAACAGACATAGAACCATATACTTCTTCAATCTTCACTATTCGAGAAATAAATAAAGAAGGGTCCCTCCTATCACTTATATAAACATGTGACAGATCAGAAAATTCTTTAGAATAAGGAATAATCGTACCATCAGAGCACAGAAGAGAAAGCCTATCATTTTTAAGAATTGCAATTGGTTTTCTCTCCGTGATTTCGATAACTAACGTTCCAAAAGCACATTCAGTTAAAAGGACATCTTTTACCCACCTGTTGTTTTTCATTCTCTTCATTATTTTTTCTTTATCAACATCTTTTATTACCATCTCTTTTTTTATACCTGAGGAGGCTAAAAACTCTTCTGCTTTAACGTTTTCACAACCCTCGATAACTACTTTTTGAACCTTAAAGCCTTTCCTTTCAATCTTTTGCTTTCGAAAATGAAAAAACACGGCTATGGTGAGGATAATTATCAAAAGCAAAAGGATTCTTCCCCTTTTACTTCTTCTTTTTCTTCTCCCGCTTCTATTTCTCGTCGACAAACTCTACCTCCAGTTCAAATTCTATCCCTTCTTCCTTTCTGATCTTATCCCTTATTTTCTGAATTAGCCTCCTAACATCACAGGATGTAGCATTTCCTCTATTTATTATGAAGTTACCATGCTTTGAAGAGACCTCTGCATCGCCAACTCTCATTGTTTTCATTCCAAACCTTTCAATAATTTCTCCCGCAAATTTATTATCTGGATTCTTAAACACTGAACCAGCGCTTGGGAAATCAAGTGGTTGTTTTTCCTCCCTTTTTCTCTTTATCTCCTCTATCTCTTTAACAATTACAGGTCTTTCTCTCCTCTGGAATATAAAGTTTGCGCCAATAATTATATCACCCTTTTTAAATGCGCTTTCCCGGTAAGAAAAGCCCATTTTTTCCTCTTTATCTTCACCGTTCCTATCTATATAATGAACCTCTTCTATACAATCCTTTATTTCTTTTTCAAACGCACCAGCATTCATCCAGATTGCTCCTCCAACAGTGCCAGGAATTCCAGCAAGAGGTTCAAGACAGGATAAACCAGATTCTGCAGATTTAAGAATAAGGTTCATAAGGTCCACACCACTCCCTGCAAAAATTTTATTTTCAGCTACCCTAATCTCATTGAAACACTTATTTGTTTTTATCACAACACCTCTGAAACCTTTATCACTAAAAATAAGGTTTGTGCCATTACCCATAACAAAACATCTTACCTTTTTCTTTTTCAAGAAAGCAACAAGCCATCTTAAATCTTCTACATTCTCAGGAATTACAAGAATATCAGCAGGTCCTCCAATCCTTATGTATGTATGCTCCTTCAACAGCTCATCCCTCTTCATGAAACCTTCAATCCTTTTACATATAGTATCATAAATATCCATCTTTGAGTATTTTCCCTCCCATATCCTTGATAAACTTCTCACCTATCTTATATATATCACCAGCTCCAATTGTGATTACGAGATCTCCCTTTTGTGTATTTTTCTTAAGATAATTAACAATATCTTTTTTATCTTTAATGTACGTAACGCCCCTGTGACCGTAATCCTTAATTGCATCATAAATAATCTTACCTGTTACACCCGGGATTGGAGATTCCCTTGATGGATATATATCGGTAATAATAACTTTATCTGCCTCGTTAAATGACGTTGCGAATCTGCTCTTCAATTTTATTGTCCGTGAAAAAAGATGCGGTTGAAAAACAGCAATAATTCTTCCACCCCACCCATTCCTTGCTGACTCAAGTGTAACCTCAACCTCCCTTGGATGATGCGCATAATCATCTACAACCCATATTCCATCAATCTTCCCCTTTATCTCGAATCTCCTCCTAACACCATGAAATTCCAACAGACTTTCTTTAATCTTTTCGATATTCACATCTAACTCAAGGCACATTGCAATCGCTCCCAGCGAGTTTGCTATATTATGTTTTCCTGGAATATTTAGTTTAATTCTTGCAAGTTCTTTCCCACCACTTAGCACGGTAAACTCCGAGTGAAAATTATCTATTCTAACATCTATAGCCGAGATATCTGCTTGTCGCGAGAATCCATACGTAATTGTCCTTCTCTCAATATCAGGAATTATCGATTGAACATTCGGCTCGTCAAGGCAAAGAACGACGCATCCATAGAATGGAACTTTCTGCGCAAATTCAAGAAATGTACTTTTTATCTCATCAATGTTTGAATAGTAATCAAGGTGTTCCTCATCAATAGAGGTCACAATCGCAAAGGTTGGAAACAGTTTCAAGAAAGATTTATCGCTTTCATCAGCTTCACAGACCATGTATTCTCCACTTCCAAGCTTCGCATTGGTATCAAGACTTCGCAACTTCCCTCCAACAACAATGGTTGGATCTAATCCAGCTTTTGTTAATATTAAACCAACTATTGATGTAACTGTAGTTTTACCATGCGTTCCGGCAATGGCAATCGCCTTTTTCATCCTCATCAATTCTGCAAGCATCTCAGCCCTTGGAATTACCGGTATCTTCAAATCCTGCGCTCTCTGTATTTCAACATTATCCTTTTTCACTGCTGATGAATACACAACTACATCCGCATCAAGAATATTAAGAGCATTATGTCCCTTTTTCACTCTTGCACCAAGCGATTTTAATCTATTGGTAACCTCTGATATCGCTATATCAGAACCTGTTACCTCAAAGCCTAAATTAAGAAGGACCTCTGCAATCCCGCTCATACCAATACCGCCGATTCCAACAAAGTGAATTCTTTTTATGTTACGGAACATTCTCTACCCCCTCCGATAGAGACAAAACCCTGACAGCTATCTTTTTTGCAGCATCTTTTTTACATAACAGTTGTGCTTTCTTACTCATAGTACTTAATCTCTTTTCATCCATCAGCAAGGAATATATCAGGTTTTCAACACTACCATAACTCAGCTCACTATCTAAAAGCACAACAGAAGCACCAACCTTCTCGAAGAACCTTGCATTTTCCTCCTGGTGTCCAGCTGTAGCATACGGGTATGGTATAAGAACAGAGGGAACACCCCGTGCTGTTATCTCAGCTAAAGTAAGAGCCCCGGCCCTTGAAAATATGAGGTCAGCTGCTGCATAAGCAAGGTTCATTTGCTCAATAAACGGAAAAATCCTTACCACAACTCGCACACCTTTCAATGATTCTGTTACCCACATGAAATCGTCTTCACCTGTTTGAAAAATAAACTGAACAGTTGGAAAGTCATTCTTTTTCATTACCTCGACAAAAACCCTGTTTATAGACCGTGCTCCATGGCTTCCTCCAACTATAAAAACAGTCTTTTTTTTCTTATCAAGATTAAAATATTCTATTGCTTCCTCTCGAGTTCCTTCGAAAATCGAGTTTCTTATGGGATTCCCGGTTATGATTGCTTTTTTTGCCTTCATATATAGTTTTGCTTTCCCATGCGCAACATGAACCTCAGAAACGTACCTGGAGAGTATTCTCGTTGAGAGTCCTGGATAGCTGTCCTGCTCACTGATAAGGGTGGGTATACCAAAAAGGATTCCCAGAAACAAAGGCACAAAGGATGCATAACCACCTGTTCCAACAATTGCGCGCGGTCTTCTTTTAACAAGAATAATGGCAAAGAGTATCATACTAACGGTAACGAAAAAGGGAAAAACCATCCTCTCTAAATAACTTTTTCCAAGGAATCCTCTAACAGGAAGCGTATAGCACTTAAATCCTTCCTTTAATACTGTTCTTCGCTCTTGTACCTTTTTGGTTACAACGAATATAATTTCCATTTCCTTATTGATTCTTCTTATTTCACGGGCGATTGCGATTCCAGGATAAAGATGCCCCCCGGTCCCACCCGCTGCTATAATAACGTTCATTAAACTCCTTTTTGCTATTCATTGAAATATTGAGCAGTATTCCAACTGCAATAAAATTTGCCAATAGTGAGCTCCCTCCGAAACTTACAAAAGGGAGCGGAAGTCCCGACGTTGGAAGAACTCCAAGAACAATCCCAATATGAAGCAGTGCATTAATAAATATATTGACTGTAAGGGCGAACGCAAGCAGCTTTCCAAAACCATCCCTTGCATTTCTTGAAATCTTCATCCCCAGGATAAAAAGAAAAAGAAATAAACCTAAAATGATAATCGCTCTAAAGAAACCAAGCTCCTCGGCAATAATGGCAAAAATAAAATCAGAATATGACATAGGAAGGAAAAGGAGTTTCTCCCTTCCTGCACCAAGACCCAATCCGAAGAAACCACCTGAACCAATTCCGATAAGGGATTGCTGTATCTGATAAGGAGGATCTCCTCGAAAAAGAGCAATAAATAAGTCAATTCGCCTTACTATATACTGGAAATGTAGGATTTTAACAAGTAAGGGAATCACAAGTAAGATCAGAATAAGACAGATAATTATATGTTTTGTCTTAGTTCCACCTACAAAAAGCAGAATCCCTGAAACAAGTAATACTGAAAGGGCAGAGCTGAAATTTGGTTGAATCAAGATGAGAAATACACATGCCAATATCGCACCTAACAGCGGAAGAAATCCGTGCAGGAAATCTTTTTTATTTCTTTTTCTTGAACTCAGTGCACTTGCAAGATATATAAATAAAAAGAGACGTGCAAAATCGACCGGCATAAATGTTCTTCCCATCACTTCAATCCATCTCCTTGCACCGTTTATCTCTATTCCCCATATAAGGACAAAAATAAGCATACAAAAACCAAGAATAAGAAAAACTTTTGCAAAAATCTTCCATATGGTGTATTTTGTAAAAGCCATTATTAAAAATACTCCAATTCCAATTATTATTGGAATAAGTTGTCTTTTCAGGAATATTGATGTGCTCTTCATTTTAGTCACCTCAAGTGCATAAAAGGAAGAAGAACTGTAAACCATCACAATCCCAATGGAAACAAGCGACAGTACGGATAAAAGAAAAAGAATATCAATCTCTTTAATGTTTGCTCTTACCATTTTTTAGCCTACTTACGCTTTCCCTAAAATGATTTCCTCTATCAGCAAAATCTTTAAACATATCAAAGCTCGATGCCCCCGGTGAAAGTATCACGGTATCTCCAGCCGAAGCATTGGCATATGCAACCTCTGCTGCTGCATCCATAGATTTTGCGATAGAAAATTTCATATAGTTATTTTTTTGGAGAAACTGCGCAATACTAACAGCACTCTCTCCGATAATAACAGTGTATTTTGCTTTTGTAATTGTTTTAGTCATCTTCTCAAGGTCCAGATTTTTATTCCTTCCCCCACATATCAAAATAAATGGTCTTGTTAAACTTTCAATGCTTCTCTTAAAAGCAACAGGATTCGTACACATTGAATTATTGATAAAATCTATTCCATTAATTGTGCAAATAAATTCGAGACGATGAGGAACACCGCTGAAATGTTTCACTACCTCCTTAATTGACTGAATATCACATCCAGCAAGTATACTTGCAGCAGATGCAGCGAGTACATTCTCAAGATTATGCATTCCCGGCAAGAGAACATCTCCCTTCCTGAAGAGCAGCTTACTTTTTACCTGATTGTTATAGAAGACATTTTCTTCAATAAGAAACGTTCCATGTTCCACCCTTGCCTTCACACTGAAGAAGAATACCTGTGATTTTACTTCTTTATGCGTCTCTTTTGTAATCTCCTGATCATAATTAAGTATGCAGTAATCATCCTCTTTTTGATTAATAAAAAGCTTCCTTTTTAATTCAACGTATGTTTCAAAATTCTTATGCCTGTCAAGATGGTCGGGTGTAATGTTTGTGATTATCCCGATAAATGGCCTGAACAGTTTTATTGTTTCAAGCTGGAATGTACTTACTTCCACGACTATAATAGTATCTTCATCAGAGTAAAGAACCGCTTCTGAGAACGGAATACCAGGTGAAATATTTCCTCCAAGTGCTGCTTTAATTCCACCCCCATCAAGCATTTCCTTGATTAAAGCACATGTCGTTGTCTTGCCATTTGTTCCTGTAACAGCGATCATCCGACCTTTGAAAACCCTTGATGCAACCTCTATTTCTCCTATTATTTCAATCCCTCTCTTTCGTGCTTCCTCCAATACCCAGTGATCTTGAGGAATCCCTGGACTCGTTACAATAAGCTTTGAATTAAAAACTCTTTCAGTATGTTTTCCAATTTCAAAGTCCAGTCCTTTAATAGAAACTTCAGGGTTCCCCGAATCACTACCAAAAACAATCGCACCTTTTGAAAGAAGGAGTTTGCTAACCGCAACACCACTTCTTCCAAGTCCTAAAACTGTAACCTGTTTATCCCTCAAATCAATTAAATTATTCCTCATCTTATTTTAAGTGTACTTAAACCTACAAGTGCTAAAAGGATTGCAATGATCCAGAACCTCACTACAATTTTATTTTCAGACCATTTAATTTTTTCAAAGTGGTGATGGATAGGCGCCATTTTAAATAGTCTTTTACCTTTTGTTAACTTAAAATAAATAACCTGGAGAATCACCGAAAGTGCTTCTATGAGAAAAACGCCGCCAAGCAGAATGAGAAGTATCTCCTGTTTAATTAAAATAGCTGTAACAGCGAGGATACCGCCAAGGGTAAGTGAACCCGTGTCTCCCATAAAAACCTGTGCTGGATGTGAATTAAACCAGAGGAAACCAAGTGCTGCACCTGCTACAGAGACACAGAAGATTGTGAGCTCACCACTGCCCTGTACAAAGAGAATATTCAAGTATTCACTAATATTTACATTCCCTGTTATGTATGTTAAAATGCCATAACTTACCGCAGTAATCACAATAAGACCTGTTGCTAAGCCATCAAGCCCGTCTGTCAGATTTACCGCGTTTGATGAACCTACAATTACGAAGATAATGAACGGTGTATAGAACACCCCAAGATTGAGGAATATATTCTTCAGAAACAACAAACTCGTCATATTCTCATAACCAATAACCTGTGGTTTGAGTGTAAGCAAAACACCGAGAACAAGTCCAAGAACAAACTGACCGAGTAGTTTTGTTTTCGCACTGAGCCCTACCCTTTTCCTGACCTTTAATATATCATCAATTATTCCAATTGTCCCAAGCCAGAAAAGGGAAAAGAGCAAGATAAGGATGTACCTATTACTGAGATCTGCCCAAAGGAGTATTGAAACTGTTATACTGATAAGCATAATTATACCACCCATAGTAGGGGTACCCTTCTTTTGCTTGTGAGCTTCCTCAAGATAAGGTCTAAGATTATCTTTCAACCCAATTTTATTGAGCCAACGGATTAATGGCGGTCCGAGTATAAAGCAAATAATAAGTGAAGTCACTGCGGCATAACTTGCCCTGAATGTTATATACCTGAAAACATTTAGAGCAGAAAAGTGTTCTTTCAAAGGTGTCAGTAAAAGATAAAACATATTAATTTCTCCCTTTTATGTTTCTAATAAGCTCATCTGCCACAATATCAAGTCGATTATCATGTGATCCTTTTATGAGAACAACATCACCTTTTCTAACCGCATTGGAGAGTACCTTTCCCAGATTTTTCCTATCCTTAAAATGGAATACTTTTCCTTTAAAACCGCTATTCTTAATGCTCTTCAGGATATGTAGTGAAAGAGGACCATAAAGAAAAATGAGATTAAATCCATACTCCCGTAGCTTTTTACCAACCTCAGTGTGAAACTTAACTGCTTCTTTCCCGAGTTCAAGCATATCTCCAAGGCAGGCGATCTTTCGCTTTCCTTCTGCAGTTGCAACTACAGAGAGTGCAGCATCCATTGAATCCGGATTTGCATTATAACTATCATTAAAGATTGTAATTCCCCTGATCTTTATCCTGTTCAATCTAAGTGGTTCAGGCTTTAAAGATTTTAATCGATCTTTAATATCTTTACTCCCGAATCCAAAAAGACTTGACACTGCAATTGCTGCAAGGGCATTATATATATTGATTTTTCCAAGGAGTGGAAGGTAAAAGGCTTCCTCTCCATTTACTGCAAATCTCGAACCTTTCTTCCTTATCATAACTTTTCCACCCCTGAAATCAGATGGGTTTTCAATTCCATACGTTATCACTTCTGCCTTTATTTTACTACCTATCTTCATGACATAAGGATCATCACTGTTCAGAACGGCAACCTCACCTTTCTTGAGATAATGAAGGAGCTCCGATTTTGCTTTAGCGACATTCTGTATGGAACCAAGAAATTCAAGATGTCCCCTTCCAACATTTGTAATTACTCCTGTATGGGGGTCTGCAATGCTTGAGAGTCTTTTTATCTCTCGGAGCCTGTTCATACCCATCTCAAGAATTGCAATGTCAGTTTTTTTATGTATTTGAAGCACTGAAAGGGGAAGTCCAATCAGATTATTATAATTTTTAATGCTTTCACAACAATTATATCTACTTTTGAGGATATGACTTATTATTCCTCTTGTTGTTGTTTTTCCACTTGTTCCTGTTATCGCAATGCACTTTATATTGAATTTCTGCCTCCACATTTTAGCTAAATTTCCAAGTGCTTTGAGAGTATCATTCACTTTTATGAAATTCCCTGCACGACAAAAACCTTTTTCAATCACAACCCATGATGCACCATTGTCCAGAGCCTGCTCACAGAATGAGTGACCATCATATCTTTCTCCTCGAAGCGCAAAAAAAACTTCTCCCTTTCCTATCGTTCTTGAATCCACAGAAACTCCTGTTATCTTCTTCCGCACCCCCTTGCATTTTCCCCCTGTTGCCTTTAGAATAAAATTGAGTGTTAAACCTTCTACTTTCATTTTCTTCTTTCTTTCAGTTTTTTAATGAAGAACTCAGCTAATTCCCTATCATTGAAATGGATACGTTTTCCCATGATCTCCTGATAGTTTTCATGCCCCTTTCCTGTAATAACGACAGTATCACCTCTCCCAGCCATA
>JAGMEZ010000253.1 GCA_023127905.1 Caldifarciminota bacterium | reverse complement strand
ACCTAAAGGTTGCGGCTACAATGTTGAAATTCACATTTTGCCTCAGGACAAGAGTCTGCGGCTACCTTTACTACTGGAGTATGGCTTCTATCTGGGAAAGTAATTGTTTGGGGGTATAATGCTTTAGAACAATTGCATTGGAGGGACAGGCGGATGCGCAGGCGCTGCATCCTTTACACAAAACCTCATTTACAGTCATTATCTTGTTAATATCATCCAGTTTTAAAGCACCGTACTCACAGGCAGCTTCGCATGTTCCACATCCTGAACAGGCATTCTCATCGATTACCGAGACAACTGGTTCAATATTCACAAATCCTCTTGAGAGTATACTCATTGCCGAAGAAGCAGCAGCCTTTGCCTGAGAGACTGTATCGGGTATATCCTTTGGGCTCTGACAGCAGCCTGCAAGAAAAACACCGTCAATCGCTGTATCAACTGGTTTTAACTTTGGATGAGCCTCCAAGAGAAAACCATCCTGTGATTTTGAAAGTTTCAGAATTTTTCTTATATGCTCTGTTTCCTTTCTGGGAACGATGCCGGTACCCAGCACTACTAAATCAGCCTTGATTTCAACCGGTTCACCAAGTATGGTATCCTCAGCTCTTATTATTAGTTTTTCTCCTTTTCTGTATATCTCACTCGGATTAGCCCTTCTGTACAGAATACCTTCTTTTCTTACCCTATCATAGAACTCTTCATACCCTTTTCCAAATGCCCGCATATCTGTATAGAGTACGGTAACTTCAGAATTTGGTATTTTATCCTTTACAAGATGAGCTTGCTTTGCAATAAACATACAGCATACCCGTGAACAGTACTCATTACCAACAGATTCATCTCTGCTTCCCACGCAGTGAATGAAGACAATCTTTTTTGGAACTTTACCATCAATCTTAATCTCTCCCTTAGTAGGTCCTGAAGCAGAAACCAACCTTTCAAATTCAAGTCCAGTAATAATATTTTTAGATTCACTGTAACTGTATTCCTTTTTGATTCCGGCGTCAAACTGGTCAAAACCAGTTGCAACAATAATCGTTCCGACCTTTATCTCCTTTTGTTCCTCCTTCTGAGTAAAATCTATTGCCTTTGGTTCACAAACCTGTTCACATACCCTGCATGTTTCGTTCTGGAAGAACATACATTTTTCAGTATCTATTACCGGTATGTTTGGAACAGCTTGAGGGAAAGGTGTGTAAATAGGCGGTCTTCCTATTAGACCCATATCAAATTCTGACGGTATGAGGATAGGTTCGGTACCAGTAATCGCAGACGCCTCAATTGCATTTGTCGGACAGACAGATTCACAAGCACCACAGACTCTGCATATTTCACTAAATTCCTCAAATGGTAAAGTTATTTCTCTTTGCGCACCACGATTCTTGAAGCCTATCGCTCCCACCTTTATTACATCACTGCAAAACCTTACGCAAAGACCGCAGAGAATACACTTTTTATTTTCCTTATCCCTTTTCTTAAACCGCGTTCTTTCAACACCGTATTCCTTCGCCAGTTTCTGAATTTCAGGAGCGTCAGGTGCTTCAGCTAACATCAGTTCAAGTATATTCTTTCGTATCCTCCGCACAGGCTCTGAATTGGTTCTGACCTCACCTTCCCAGGCAGGATAAGTGCAGGCAGTGTGAAACCTGGACTTGCCTTTCCAGATGGTTTCAACTATACATATACGACAGGCACCATAAGGAGTCAGGGATTTATGATAGCAGAGTGTTGGAATATTGATTCCCAACTCCATTGCTACCTCAAGAACGGTCTTTTTAGGGTTTGGTTCCGTCTCTATACCATCTATTATGAGTTTTTTCATCTTACTTTTTTATAACTGCATCAAACCTGCATATATCATAACATATTCCGCATTTTATACACTTTTCAGTGTCAATGTCGTGAACCTCATTTTTTTCTCCAGATATTGCTTTAACAGAGCATTTCAGGAGGCAGAGTCCGCAACCCGTACATTTCTCTTTATCTATGCTGAACTGGATGAGAGCTTTGCAGACACCGGCTGGACATTTCTTCTCTTTTATATGGGCATCATATTCTTCCTTGAAATATTTAAGAGTCGTAAGAAGTGGATTTGCCGCTGTTGTACCAAGTTGGCATAGACATCCATTCTCCATTGTCCAGGCAAGGTCTTCCAATACTTCTATATCCTCTTCCTTACCTTTACCTTCACAAATATCGGTTAGTATTGCATGCATCTGCCAGAGTCCCTCTCTGCAGGGCGTACACTTTCCACAGGATTCATCCTTGAGAAACCCAACAAAGTATCTTGCTATATCTACCATACAATTATCTTCATCCATTACAATCATTCCACCGGAACCCATCATTGAACCAACTTCTGTAAGTTTATCAAAGTCAACAGGTGTGTCAATAAGTCTTTCTGGAACGCATCCACCTGAAGGACCTCCTGTTTGAACCGCTTTTAATTTCTTGCCTTCCTTTATTCCACCACCTATGTTATAAACTATCTCCCTGAGGCTAATCCCCATAGGAATTTCAACAAGTCCCGTATTGTTAACTTTTCCAACAAGGGAAAATATTTTCGTTCCTTTACTATTCTCAGTTCCAATTTTTGTATACCATTCCCAACCTTTGTTAATGATAAGGGGTATATTTGCCCAGGTCTCAACATTGTTAAGAGTTGTGGGTTTTTCCCTCAGTCCCACATCAACGGTATGAACATGTTTTGCTCTGGGTTCTCCTGGCATTCCTTCTATCGATGCCATAAGAGCGGTTGATTCACCACAAACAAAAGCACCTCCACCACGTGCTACTTTCACATCAAAACCGAATTCCGAACCAAGTATGTCTTCACCAAGTAATCCATATTCCCTCGCCTGTTCAAGCGCCCTAATGAAGTGTTTAACAGCCAGTGGATACTCCTGACGAACATATATGTATCCTTCATGGGAACCAATAGCATATGCACCTATAATTAGTCCTTCAAGCACAGAATGAGGATTGCCTTCAAGAAGCGACCTGTCCATATATGCTCCGGGATCACCCTCATCGGCATTAACAATCACATACTTGACATCACCATCCGCTTTCCTGCAGGATTCCCATTTCCTTCCTGTAGGGAAACCACCCCCTCCCCTACCTCGCAATCCAGATTTCTTAACTATTTCAATTACCTCATCGGGCTTCATTCCATTGAGAACTTTAGAAAGTGCAGAATAACCTCCGATTCTCAAGTAATCATGAATATTTACAGGTGAGATTTTGCTATTATTACCAAAAATAATCCTTCTCTGGTATTTATAAAATGGTATGTCCTTCTCATAAATTATGCTTTTTCCGGTTTCTGAATCTTTATAAAGAAGACGATCTATAATATCCTTTTTTTGCAGCGTTGTCTCAATAATCTCTGCCACATCATCGGGTTTTACTTTCTGGTAAAAGATACCTTCTGGTTTAATTACAACAATAACCCCCCTCTCGCAGTACCCCTGGCAGCCTGTCACCAATACTCCAATCTTACTCTCCAATCCTCTCTGGTTTATCTCATGTTTAAAAGCATCTACAACAAGGCGAGCTCCAAATGCTGCGCAACCTGTTCCTGCACAAATTGCAACAGATGGTTTATTCTCATCCCACTGTGCAATCAGGTCATTTCTCAGATTATCGAGTTCCTTTGTACTATTAAGTTTTGCCATTAACTCTCTTTTTGGTATTTTTTCAATAACTTCTCTACCTTCGAAGGAGTTATCGAGTGATAATCCTCATCCACAACAACTACCGGTGCAAGAGCGCAACAACCGAGACAATTTACCGTCTCAAGAGTAAATTGAAGGTCTTTTGTTGTTTCACCTGACTTAATACCGAGCTGCCGTTCAATCTCTTCAAGAATTATTGGAGCACCCCGTGTATGACACGCAGTTCCCATACAAACCTTAATCGTGTGTTTACCCCTTGGCACCAAACTGAATGCAGGATAGAAGGTTGCGACATGGTATACCCTTGAGAGCGGTACACCGATCTTTAAACTCACATATTTGAGCATAACAGATGGTAAATACCGGTATTTCAGATTTATATCCTGAAGTATCTGTATTAGACTCTCCTTTTCTCTCCCATACTTATCAATTATTTTATCCAGGTTTTTTTTCTCTTCCTCTGTAACATCCGGATAGGTTATTGGAGGTCTTTCTATTGGTTCATACCTTACGGGACAGGCTGTAATGCAATCACCACAACCTGTACATTTTTCTTCATCCACGTACCGCGGCTTTTTCTTTACTGTTACAGTGAAATTCCCAATATATCCTGAGACATCCTCAACCTCAGAATAAGACAAAAGCTCTATATTTGGATGTCTTCCCACCTCAGACATCTTAGGCGTTAAAATACAGGCAGAGCAGTCAAGCGTTGGGAAGGTTTTATCAAGTTGCGACATC
>JAGMEZ010000252.1 GCA_023127905.1 Caldifarciminota bacterium | reverse complement strand
GGTCTTGGACCGAAACTATTCGGTTTTCGTTTTCGAGGAACCGAATATGTCCTTTCCATTATTCCTTTTGGTGGATATGTAAAAATGAAAGGAATGGATCCAGGTGATATAAAGGGTGATAAAGATGAATTCTTCTCAAAATCTATCCTTGCGAGAACATTCGTTGTTCTTGCGGGACCTTTGTTAAATCTAATACTTGCGTTTTTAATATACTTCTTCTCAGTTATTTCCTTTGGAGTCGATATTACACCAGGAACTTCAATAGAGTCAGTCTATAATTATCCATTGTTAGAAGAAAGAGTAAATAAAGGGGATAAGATAATTAGTCTAAACAATCGATCTGTTAATAACTGGTATGAAATTTCAACTATTTTAGAGCAAAATCCAGATTCACTAAAATTTATCATTAAAAGGGATGATAGTCTTTTTAATCTCCGAATTGCATACGAAAAAGAAGGGAATTTTCCTTTTATCCCCATGATAGAACCTATTATTGGTATCATTGAAAAAGGCAGCCCTGCGTATAAAGCCGGGCTTAAAAAGGGCGATAGGGTGATCTCAGTTAATGGAAAGAACATAAGAAGTTTTGAGGATATGAGATTAGTTGTAAGGGCAAATCCTGAAACAGAAATAAACATCGAATGGATAAGAGACGGAATGGTAGTGAAAGGAACAGCTATTCCCTTAAAAAAGAAAATTCAAGAAGATGGAGAAATGAAGGAAGTCGGCATGCTCGGGATTGTTGCAGACACAGAGAAGTTGCGATTCGGGTTCATTGGCTCTCTAAAAGAAAGTTTTTATAGAACGGCAGACGGCACAAAATTAATAATTTCAGTAATAGTAATGCTGTTTAGAAGGCAGATTTCTCCCAAAAATCTTGGAGGTCCCATAGCAATATTTCAATTGGCTGGTGAATCAGCGCGCTGGGGACTGGAGTTTTACCTTGGATTCATGGCACTTCTCTCAATTAACCTATTTATATTTAACCTGATCCCATTTCCTCCATTAGATGGTGGCCACATCCTTATTTTTGGAATTGAGAAATTGACAAGAAAAAGACCATCAGAAAAACAGTATGCTCTTATTCAACAGATTGGTTTCGCAATCCTTCTAATTGCAATTGCTTTCATCTTTTATAATGACATAATGAGAATTAGAGCAAAGTAAAAACTCTTTATCTTATAAAAATTACCTTACCTGTCTTTACTCCATCCTCTGTTTCTATCATGTATAAATATACTCCGCTCCTTACCTTCCCACCACTCCTGTCTGTCCCATCCCACGTGTAGGTCAAAGAATTGGGATAAGGTGTTAAAGATTTTATGAATCGACCGGATAGATCATAAATTCTAAGGCTAATATATCTTTTCTCATTAGATAATAAAAGTTCGGTGTTTAACTCTATCTCTATCATATTCTTGAAGGGATTAGGAGAAATATATCCTATCCATTCAACTTTTTCCTTCGATTTATAAAAAGTTTCCTCAATCCCAGCTTGACTCTCATATATTGCAAGATCTATTGGCCCATCTCCTACAATGTAAGTATTTACAATACTGTCGGTTGAATCAAACATAGTAATACTTGAATTATAGAAGTCACAGGTATATAAATATCCTTCATCATCCACTGTAACCCCCATAACCCCAAGCCCTGCATAAATAGGATTTGCTGAACCGTGAAGAATTGAATCTGTTATTGTACTATAGGAGTACACAAATCCACTATCTATCCAACCCCCGGCTGCAAGGTAGGCTATCCCGTTGGATTTGATAACTATATTTCCCGGATTACCGCCTATGTTGATCGAATCCCGTACTGAATTAGTTAGTGTGTCAATAAAACAGACCGTACCGAAAATAGAGACCCAATCACCCGTACAAACTACATTGAGCTCCCCGTCAGAATCAAGGGCAATTGCTTGTGGATTCTTCCCAACCATTATAGAGTCAGTTACAGAATTGCTTTCAGTATCAATAACATATACCGTACCCTGTCCATATGTCCAACCTACTGGGTCATAACCCGTATTAGTCACATAAAGCCTGTTATCAACACACAGAATACCTGTTGGCGATAGTCCCACCTTAATAGTATCAACAATAGAATAAGTATTCAGATTGATTTCATACACACTCGCTGAATCAAAGTTTGTGGTATAAATAGTATTGTCATTCAAAAATGCCATTCTCATCGGATTTCCAGAATTAAGCTCTATGGTCTTTACTGTTGAATCTTTTTCAATATCTATTATCTGAAGAGTATGCGAGAGGGAATTCACAACATATGCAGAATTGTCTCTAATAACGATATGGTTGGGTGATATACCCAGTGCCAATATGTCATTAGATACTTCCCCTGTCTCAAGGTTTATTTTCGAAAGAGTCTCACCAAGACCGTTTATAACATAAGCCATCTTTTCAGCATCAAGCAAAGAAGTTACTGACAATATAACAACAACCCATAATAAAATCAATAAATGCTTCATCAAACCTCCTTATTGCCTTACTGTAATACACACAGGACCATCTCCAACTTTGTATTCGTTTACAATAGACTCATCTGTTAAATCCACAACCAAAATTCTGTCATCATCGAAGTCACATAAATAAATACAATTTTCAACAGTATCCAGTTCAATGTTCATAAATCCATCATCCTTTACTATAGGATTAAAAGCATTATGCAAGACCTGGTTCTTTTGCCAGTCGTAGCTCATTAGACCACCCCAATAACCCACAACATATGCTTTTCCACCAGCAGTAAAGACTACATCAGAGGGTGAACCACCCAGGACAACTGTATCTATTACACAATTTATCTCGGGATTAATTATGACTATTTTCCCACTTGTACTGTCCATATAATTACCAGTACATACCACATGAAGATTCCCTATTGGGTCGCTTACTATTTCTTGTGGATTTGTCGGAACATCAATAACTAACTCAACCTGCATAGTATTTATATCTATTACAGAGACCGTTCCCTGACCATAACCTCCATAGGAATATCCTGTATTCGTTACATATGCTTTATTTCCCTGTATTAAGACACCTTCGGGTGCAACACCAACATAAATAGTATCAACAACTTTATATTCCTTGAAATTAATCACTGATACTGTATTCGTTAAAAGATTTGTAACAAATCCCAGTGTATCAGTAGTTGCTAAATGATAAGGATTTTGTCCAACTCCAACATCTATCATGCAAACAGTTTCTAACAAGTATAAATCAATAACCTGTATGTTGTTTTCTCCTGAATTAACAACATATGCCACATCCCCATTTGAATTAACAACAATATGATTCGTCCATAAACCCAATGTCAATACATCGTTGTCAACCTCTCCATTGTCCAAATGAATTATTGAAAGTGTTTCCCCAAGACCATTTACTACAAGTATGATTGACTCTTCTGGATTCGGCGGCTCTGGTAACATTGGATGTTTTTTACATCCCCCAATGAATAACAAAAGGATTGTAAAAATTATTAATAAAAGATAACCATTTCTACTTAAATAACAATATCTTACAAAATGCATTTTTCCCTCCAGTAGAAAGCTTACAAATATAACAGCCAGCAGCAACTTTGTTTCCTGATTCGTTACATGTATTCCAGATAACTTCATCATAATCTGCATTTATTTCCCATATTTTCTGCCCTGCGATATTGAAAATATCTATTCTATATGGTTTTCTATACTCTATATTTACCAGAAACGTAACATCGCAAAATGATGGGTTTGGATATGCTATTATTCTTAAATTGTTGGTGTAAGAATAATAGTTATCAGAAATTCTTATTTGTTTATCGTAGCCGTTTAATAAATTCTCCCCTGTTTTGCTTTCTATATTCTGACAAACAGTTAAAACAGGCATTTTATCATCCAATGGTGGTGTTTTATTTAATATTATTATAATTGTGGTGGAATCGGAGATGAAAATTTCATCTCCGATTTCTAAAGAGTTAGCATTGAGTTGGAAATATTCTAAAGAAAAAAACGTATTATTTGCCAAACTTTTAGAGAATTGAACTACAATCTCAGTTTTTGATATCGCAAATGCATCTTTGACAATAAATGGATTATTTGCATCAGTCCAATTTATTGCCACTATCGCATCCAAATCAAATCCAGCAGTAGGTGGTAACGACCAACCTCCATCATATATAGAATCCCCGGCATCAATTATCCGAACGAAACGAGCATTTTCAAGTCCGACTAAAGCAAGGTCAAAAAAATCTCCGCCTGACGAATCAGGATTTCTTGGGTCAGGAATACCATTTTTTGAATTAACTGGCCAAACACCCGCCAAACCATTATACCTTAATGGGTTTCCTACTGGATGAATTGTGGAATCATATTCAAATGGATACGGGATAAACAAACTTTCTTCATTTCCTATTTCTACGAAAGCCACTTCACAATAAATATTGTTTGAATCACCACCAATTAAAAAAGGGTTTTCGAACACGACAAGGTCGTAACCCGGTCCATCGACAACAATCTCATCTACAAATGCTAAAGTAATATCTCCGCTTTTACCAAGAGATAAAACATCTTTTGAACCTACCGAAGACCCTTCCCCTTTTGGCATACCAAGAACAATTTGCGGAAAACTATCCTGTCCAAATCCAGAATTTGTTCCATAATTTACAGACAGAACCGAATCAGCTCCTACACTAAGACACAATAAGTTTGATGAGAAAATCATCATTATCAAAGGTAATATCCACAAAAATCTTATTTTAGCATCCTCCTTTTTAAGTTAAAAATCAAGTGACATACTTACGCTAAATCTCCTTCCTGGAACAGGATAATTCACTGCGTCAATATATCTTTTCCCCGTAATATTTTTTATTCCAATCGATAAATCAATATTTCCATTTAATTGATAAAGTATTATAAAATCACCTACTATATACTCTGGAATCCATTTTGTATTTGAAGCAGTGGTATAACGAAGCCCTACATAATTCCAGGTAGTAGACATTTGATATTTCTCAAACGAAATATAAACTTTTAAATTAGCTTTATGTACTGGTCTTCCTGAAATCTGTTTTCCTGTGCTATTTCGTTCCCCTGTCAAATCCTTAGCTACTGTGTATGCATAGTTTGAAACAATTTCAAGATAGATATTACATAGTGGATAAAAGTAACTCGACAATTCTGCTTCAATGCCCATTATTTTAGCTTTTCCAACATTATGAGGTCTCCATATTCCCTTTGCGCCGGGAATCCAATTAATCAAATTTGTTACATCACGATGAAACCCAGTAAATGTAGTTCTTATAATGGAAGATAAAGGATACAATATCACTCCCAAATCTGAATTTCTACCCTCCTCAGGTAGTAAATCAGGGTTTCCAACAGCCATGGCACTTGCAGGCCAAAACAAATCATCGAAAGTAGGGGGTCTAAAAACCTTTTCAGTAGACGCTTTCAGAATAATAAATCCCCCGAGAAAGGTATAAACAACTCCCATGCCAGGGCATATCTCTGACTGATATTCATCGACCCATTCAGAACGAATTCCAGGTAATAGAAGCAAGTATCTCCCACTCTCACTCATTAAAAGTATTTCATTCTGTAAAAAAGTCCCAAACTTTTGCCTTTCACACTCTCCATCTGTTGAACTCACCAGTTTATCTTTTCTTATCTCCACCCCAAATATAGCCTTGAAATTTGGCGAGAAAAATAAAAGACACTTTTCTTCAATCGCCACGGCAAAGTTCTTGTGCATATCATCGGCATAAATAATCGGATGTGGATTTTTATATCCTCTGTTAAACCAATTAGTATACGTCTTACACACCGATTGAAGAAAAACCCCTTTGTTATAAGTTAATTTTGCTTGAATAGAATACATTTGGTCTTTTAATCTGGCTTCAGGTGTAGGAAATTCACTAGATCCCGGAGAACCTCTATCGCAATTCTGCATCCTTAAATTTAATTCCAACTTATTATTACCAAAACTATAACCAACTTTTGTCATTGCGCTAATGTCTTTATAATCAGCATTTTCTCTCTGCCTAACTGCATCGTGATTCTCATCAAGATACCAGAAATCTCCCTTTCCTTGTTTACTTTGAACGCCCAACCAGGATTGCAATTTACCATTTAAATAATTTGACGACCAGAGTGTATTGACATTAAAATTTCCAAAAGAACCAATTCTTGACGAAATATATCTATGTGCTACTTTTTCTTTTTTTGTTATTATATTAACTATTCCACCAATTGCTTGTGCACCCATTTCTACTGAACTACCAGCTCTATAAATCTCTATGCGGTCTATCCATGAAACAGGCCACTGTGACATATCTAGTCCACTACCTTGCGCAGTATTAATCTGAACACCATCTATGAAAAAAAGAGTTTGATCAGGAGATGCTCCTCGAAGGGATAATATCTGTGAGCTTCCTTCCCCTCCGTATGAGATAATATCAGCATTTAACATAGATTTTATAATTCCGCCGAGATCAGATGTCCGTTCAACTTCTTTTATTTTAATTATTTCACCCGATATAGGGCGTGTATCCAATACCCACTTCCACCTCTTAGCAGTTACTATTATTGGTTGCATAACATAACATTTAATTTCATCTTTATTATAAACATCAGAAGAACAAGGTTCTGGAGACTGTCCTTGTATAGATATTAAAAATAAAATATTTAAAAATAAATTTGTCATATTATCAACAATAAAAAAATCCGCTTTCACCTCTTCAAGCGGATATAAAAAAAATTCCACCTAACTTTTCCTCGAAGAAGGCGAATTGCGATTACAAAGCAGGTCTTCTGGCTCCCGGGTTATTCTAATCACCGCGCCTTCCCACGCAAACGCGAAGTGGCATAGAGCGGCTTTTGCTCCCGGTTACAGCGGCGGGACCGCGTACGATTTTCACGTAACTTCCCTTAACCTTGCAACCGTATCTTATTAGAATGTAACTACAATTTTTATATCACATCGTCACAATTATGTCAAGAAAATAATTTAAAACTTTTATTTTTAACCCGTAAGGATACTGTAAATAGTTAAATCATCAGAATTGCTCTGCAAATTTATCAATCACTTTAAAAAACCATGAAGAAGCAATGAATGAAAATGCTATGTGCCCACCTTCATTTTTAACAAGAACTTTTACATTTTTATTAATTTGAGATTCATCAAGAACTTTCTTCATATTACATCTTGGAATTACAGGATCATCCTTCGACAGAATAATAAGGGCAGGAACGTCAATTCGATCTATAAATTCTGTAACAGAACTACTTCTCATCATCTCATATTTTTCAAATCCATACTTTTTAGCAGCTATTTCAAGGTACTCATCAAATGTCTTTATTCTAAAACGATACCGTAAAAACAAGCATAGCTTAAAAAGATTATATATTGGATGGAATGACGAGAAAAAACCTGGATTTGTATCAATATGATTTACTACATCCTCAAGAATCAGACTTGGAGAAACAGCTATAACACCTGATATTATTTTATTTGCTTTATATGAATTTAACGCATTAAGAACGATACCACCTCCATAGCTAAAACCAAGGAGAAATATTTTTAGATCAGTATTTTTAAATTTTATTTGCGATGCAATTTCAAGTATATCTTTACCTTCAAAGAAACCAGACGAGGCTGGAAAACAAGGCGATAAAAAACCTGTTTCTAAATGATCTCTTAGATCAATAACAATAACATTAAAGTTAAAGTAGTTATAAAGATGTTCAGCAATATCTCTGATAAATCTAAAATTCTTTGACTGAAATATACCATGAACAAGTATTATTGTTTTTTTATTACCTTTCCTCTCCCCTACCACTGTTTTAATTTTTAAGCCTTTTTTTACTTTAATGACCCTTTTTATAAATATATTATTTCTATAAGGATAAAAGAAAGGAGGTGTTTTAGGTATATAATTAATATTTTTAATCATGTTTTGCAATACATAAGCTGGAATATCTGGTAATGAAAAGAGTATTGTTCCTAAAGGTTCTTTCAATTTCTTTGATCTAAAAGGAATTTTTTCTATTTCATTCCATAAATCATCAATTATTCTCTTTTTCATCATTAATATCGTTTGGCTATTGATCTGGATGTAAATTTTCGATGTAAGGTAGCCGCAGGCTCTTGTCCTGAGCGGAGTCGAAGGGTCAGCCTGCGTAAGTTTGTCATTGCGAACCCACTCCAGCGAAGAGCCTGCTTATCTGTTAATTACTCAATTACCAAATTACTTAATTACGCTATGTTCCCATAACCAATACAACTAATTAAACAAATTAAACCAATCAAACGATTTTTCTACTTTTAACTTGCAATTCAATATAACGTAGCAGCTTCTTCCAACCGAAGGTTAACTTCCATCCTGAGATAATCGAAGGATATCTTCCAGCACGAAGTGCTTACTTCCAATGCATAGTATTAATTCACTCTCCGTTTCCCCGTTTCTCCGACACTACCATACTCCGATTCGCATTCGTTCTGTCTTCCAACCAATCACTCAATTTGTTATGCTGTTAGCTGTGAGCTGTATGCTGTTAGCTGTATGCTGTGAGCTGTATGCTGTTAGCTGTGAGCTGTATGCTGTTAGCTGTGAGCTGTTAGCTGTATGCTGTCAGCTGTTAGCTGTATGCTGTTAGCTGTATGCTGTCAGCTGTCAGCTGTATGCTGTCAGCTG
>JAGMEZ010000251.1 GCA_023127905.1 Caldifarciminota bacterium | reverse complement strand
CTAAACCTAATAGATATATCATTCCTTGCAGGATTGGGATGGAGAGATAGAGAATAAATCAGGGAAATTTTACTGCCTGCAGTTTGTGAACCACCTTCACTGTGTGGGTCATAGGTCTCAAGATATAGAGTATTCGATTGGACATAAGCACTACTTGAAGAATAGGCTCTAACATAATACCATGCTCCCTGAGGTAACTGAAAATCATATGGATCCACTTTGGATGTGTTTGGACCATAATAAATCCTCGTCCAGCCAGTTGGATCATAGGGGTTTGGCCTGTAAAGTTTTCTCCAGAGTTCATAATGGTGGAGAGTTCCGTTATATGTCCAGGAGAGATGGGCAAGAAAATGATAGACATCCTTTGTGCCACCTTCTCCAGGAGGATTTGTGCATTGCATATATCCAGAAAGATTTACAGTAGTAAGTTCCCCCAAGGCAGTATATTTAAATTTAACATTACTAGGACTGCAGGGAACCCAGCCAATGTGAATAGTGAAATTTATATTATATACATCATATACATAGGTTTCAAGTGTAGCGGAAGTTTTTGTTACTGTCCCTGGGACTACTCTACACCATCCCATACCAAAGTTGGGCTTTTCGATTGAATATCCATCAGTGCCTATTCCTCTGCCCCAGACATACGGAGTGGAAGCGAATGAACTTGGAAAAGTTACACTCTTTCTAACCTTATACCACTTGGCATAATATACGGCTGGTGGAAGACCAGGGACATCAATGAATGCCCATTGTTCGTAGTCATTCCCGTGAGCTACTTCAGATCCGCCATATACAGTCCAGTGTTTTAGTTGATAAGGTGACCGCAACAGGTCAAGTGCCTTACGAGCATTTATACGACCTGTACCAGTACCTTCATCCCAGCCTGGCGAAGTGTGAGGGTCAAGAGGATCGTAAATATCATCTGCCGATATTCTGATGATCTGTTCTATATCGTCATTATACAGGCTGGATTTGTATCCTTTTAAAAGTGAGGCTAAACCGGAGACAAATGGTGTAGCCATCGAAGTACCATCCCAGGGCTGATAATAAGTCCTTCCCTGTGAATTATAAGGTACACAGCTCCAAATCTCATGGCCTGGTGCAACTACAGCTATATGACTACCCCAGTTAGAGCCCCACCAACCCTCATAATTACAACGTTTGTCCTGCTGATTAGTTGCTCCTACAGCTATTATACCCTGTCCAAATGCAGCAGGATAGTTAGGGTTACCTGAATTTTCATTTCCCATTGCTGCTACTGCCACTCTGTTGAGCTTGTAGGCATTGGCGAATGCATGCCTGACATATGCCGAATTCCCACCTAGGTCCCAACTGTTATTTAGAATATGACAACCAGCATATACCGCATCCA
The DNA here is from genome assembly GCA_023127905.1 of Caldifarciminota bacterium. Taxonomy (GTDB): domain Bacteria; phylum Hydrothermota; class E44-bin80; order E44-bin80; family E44-bin80; genus JAGMEZ01. The sequence goes on along the minus strand of JAGMEZ010000251.1, from coordinate 591 downwards.
TAATCTCATTATAGATTTCTGGAATGTCGTCGCCATCAACTCTTTGAGAGTTTATTCTGGCATTCCAGTCAACGCCAGCTATCCCTTTACCATTATCAGTTTTTGCTGCTGCTATACCTGCACAATGAAATCCATGACCATCCCATCCCCAACCAGCATCACCGGTAACTTTGCCACTCAAATCTTCGTGCCAGTTCTCTACCCCTCCATCAATGATGCCAATCTTTATGCTGGTACTCCCGCTAAAAATTTGCCAAGCTTCCGGGGCATCAATGTCACAATCGTTTGTTTGATTAAGTCCCCATTGATCTCCATTTTGAAAATGATGGTCATTGGGATAAATAACACAGGGTTTTGCCATACCATTGGGTTCAGCATATACAACCTCAGGAAGAGCATTAAGTTCCTAAATAGCTGGTTGGACCTTTTCAGATGTGGCAAGTCTGACCTTATAAACCTCAGACATATTTGCCAGCCTCACTGTCTCGCCAGTCTCCTCTAAGATTCCAAGGGTATCGCTCAACCTAAAGTCTGGAAAAGTCTTAAGGATTAACTCTGTATTATACTTCTGCAGAGCCAATCTCACAGGTG
>JAGMEZ010000250.1 GCA_023127905.1 Caldifarciminota bacterium | reverse complement strand
TATCAGTTCCAGAATAGCCCCTCATACCCTCCCCTGTTGGAAGAACTTCGAATGGCTGGATAACCTCTTTAAGTCTCCCTATGGCATCATATTTATAGTATTTAGTATAGTCATAATCAGATATTGATGTTTTTGTTCCTTTTGGACTTGTTCCACTTGCAGTCTTGTCCATAAAGGTGTGTGTGTATTCAGTGGAGAGAGTATCATAAGCACTTGTATTAATATTGTTTTTCTGATACAACTTATCGAAATTATCGAACCTGTACAATGTGGTATAATAGTTTGAATCAGAATAGTATCTCCAGATTTTTGTCCAGATATTGCTTGCATCATCACCATAGTAAAATTTTATCGAAGGAGTAGTGTCATCTGGTTTCTTAATTTCTTTTATCCTTCCCCACCAGTCATATTCTGGGTATCTTGTTATTTGCCCGTTAGGGTCTCTTGACTTAATTAACAACCCTGGCTTAGTAGAATCTCCATGATCGTTAAAGAACTTAATGGGAGTATCGATTATCCTTTTTCTTGTCCAGAAACCATGATTGCCACTATAGTACCATTCGCCATCTTCATAAATATCATCATAATAGAACTCTGTAATGTTACTCTTAGGGTCAGTTAATTTTTTGTAATTTCCAAAATTATCATAATTTTCAAATTTTGTCCATGCGTCATTGGAATCATCGATTTTTTCAATTTTGTATCTCAATCTAAGACGTGGAAACTGTCCTGTTTGATAGACATAAGAATATCGTATTACGCCATATGATGAGTCTGAAGCAATCCATTCTTTTAGCGGTTTACTAACAATATAAAAATCATTACTATTACCACCATCGGTATTGTCAAGATAGTAATATTGATAATAAAATTCATTTCCCATAGGATCAATATATGTGCTGCAATTACCGTAGGAATCATAAGTATAGCTTTCTTTGAACCGTCTAGAAGAACCCCTTGTTCTCCTTATTGAATCAGGGAAAAATGTGCCATCATACCATTTATCCTGCCCTGATCCATGTGGATCAGCATCCCAATAATATCCTTTGAACCGATATGGCGAAAAATTCTTGTTCACAATTCTAATAAGCTTTGTATGCCATTTATAATGCTGCAAAAATGAATATGGATTCGAAATATCCTTGATCGGATACTCTCTGAAACAAAATGAATCTTTTCTCATTAATGTATATTCCTCACCTTGAGGTCGCAAACCAGTACTACCACTGTCAATCTTAATAGTATAATACTCATAATCGTCCTTATGTCGAGGCTTATGACCAGTAAGATTTTCCCCGGACCATTTATATGAAAAGGACACTTTCCTTTCAATATTACTTTCTGAATCCCTTTTTATAATTGTATCCACCATATTAACCACAAAAGGTTCTCTTCCAGTTGCCCTAAATGTTGCACTCCAGTAAATTACATTTTTGCCCGTGAGATGATCCCAATACATTATATAATTATCGGCAGGAACATACTTAAATAAGCATGTACTTCCTGTGGAATGGGTGATTATTGCAAGTCTTTTGGTGAATAGCCTATAATCTGTCGTTACTGGACTTTGTATTCGAACACATTTGACATAGCCCCAACCATGTGTGAAGGAAGTGATTCTGGAATTTGAGTAATTGGTTTTTTGGGTTATTGTTTTGCAAAGATAATGGACTGAATTGTCGCCGCCGTGAATATGGTAACTAGAGTCCCATTGAAATTCAAGCGTAACCAGTTCATCTCCTGGCGATGTATCAGGCTCCAAATACATATCAGTGTAAAGTGTTTGCTGGGTTATGCCATCAATATCTATCTTAATTTTTCTTCCACATGCATCTGTAATTCCTGTAATCATTTTCCTCCCAAATAAAGTAGAACTTCCCCATACATATGCGTAATCAAGGCTAATTTTGTTACCAAATCTGTCTTCTATTGAAATAGGATAATATGTATGGAAAAGTTTATTATCTTCATCTCCAGGTTCTGGGGGTCTATCATAAAAATCAGCTGTTTCCTCCTCGTATGTAATTACAATCCCATTTTTTCTTCTTATTTTAAATGTTTGATTGCAATTCTGTGTTGTATGTTGTTGCCATGCAAAAGAATAATTTTCAACCTGTGTTGGAATATATTTTCCCCAATAGCAGTGAGAAGGAACATCAGAAGATATGTATTCCTCGATGGAACCGTCAGCCATTAGAAAACAAAGCGACCAACCACTATCCTTAAGCGGATTGCTCTTGTCATATCCTTCTACAACAAATGCAGGATAGTTTTGAGTTGTATCCCTGTACCATTTTTTCTTAAAATTGAATACCTGCACTGCAATTCCATTAACTCCAAGTATCCACTCTGGAAAGTCCATTGTTATTATCGGCGCATTATCATTATAATATCTCTGTATTGTATGATTTACAGAACCATTATAGTTAATAGTCACATGCAAATCAAGATCGCCCCTTCCTGGATAGTATAGTACTTCCTTTGAATAAGTTAGATTCCCGTTGAAATCGCTGATGTGTTCACCTGAAGACTCTGAGGCATATGTATTGCCTTTAAGAAAACCTCTTTCATTAAAAAGGTCAATTTCACATCCAGGATCCTCAGCTGATAATGTGAAACAATGAAAGAGACAAAATAATGAGAAAATAAGAACAAGATAGACTTTAAGGTTTTTTTGATAGTTCATCACTACCTCCTTATTACTTTAAGATTTTAAAAATTTAAAGAAACTACAAATGTTAATCATTCAAGAATTGGTAATTCAAATATTCTTAATTATAGGCTTTTCTAACAAATTAAACCATCACATTCTTTATTTTCTTAGCATACTCAGTGAACCATGTCGTTGCGAGTCTACTGAAGGTAGTTGCAGCAATCTCTTATTTCACCCTCACCCCTTCGATTTCACTCAAGATAGGCCCTTCGTTCCACTCAGGATAAGCTTAATCCTCTCCCGTCGAGGGAGAGGAAAATAAGGGATGAAAATTTGTTTATAGGAGATTGTTTCGGAAGTGAATAAGGAAGAATACTCGCAATTACAACCTTTTTTACAAAGCAACGCAGTTAACTGCATATTTAAATTTTTTTGCATTGTTAGTCTATACACAATTTTATTCTGTTTGTCAAGAAAATTAATATCCTCTACATATGTCTTGATTCTTTAGGGCATCTTCTTTAATATGAAAACGGACAACATTACAGTCATCGTTTTTTAACCAAAGGCTATCTGCAATGCTATCCCGAACTGTACAAAATTCTACCCAGGGTTTACTGGTCGCTTGATAGAAGTGAACGTCATAATTGCCGTTGTCTCCGACATAATCTGTTCGCTTATAACTCCAGGGTCCGTTAAAAGATGCTGAAACATGAACATATATTGGAGTACCTGAATCTGCATATATTGAACTTGGACAAGCACCCTTAAAGGCTTTACCCCACCAATGGACTTCGAGAGCAGTTTGTGCTCGTGGTTTTGGAGTTATACCTAAGAATGCGAAACTCAAAGGTATAATTAAAAGAATAACAAGTAAAATAAATGAGCGCTTCATAATACTTCCTTCTGAATATTGTTAATAATTCTTTTAATCTTTGAGGATATAGATATAATTATCAAAAATTAAATAAATTTATAGTGATTCAACTCCAGTTGCTTCAGAAATTTTTCTTTTATTTTTTTGTACTTGACCTTTTATACAGGATTAAGTAATATTTGTCAAGAAAAAAATAATTTTTAAAATTTATTTTTCATTTTTATAACACTTCAGTCTTGCGAGTGGAATATCGGTTGTATCCCGATAAACTACGATTATAATGTTAATAAGACCTTCTTTGTTTTCTATTTTTCTTTTTACAAAGAAAAAAGAACTTCCTTCTCGGATTTGATAAATTGTATCACTTAATGCTACTCCTTTTTTGGATAGCATCTTTTCCATCTCTTGCTGAGCAACAAATAGAGCCTTCTCCCTTGTTGAGATCATTCTGCCTGATTGTGTTCCTCTGGTTAATACGATTATGACAGGTAATAATACAATACTAATTATTACGATAGTTATGAGTAATTCAATTAAGGTAAACCCTTTACTCATTATTTGCCACGGTTTCTTCACGGTTAACATTTATATTATTACACAACCCCACAACCAAGTTCTTCTTGCCACGGTTTCTTCACGGTTAATTATTTAGGTTTTAGAACAGAAAAACATCTTATTTTTTAAGTTTATAGTGCTATTTTACAGTTTTTTTATTATTAATTATTTATCAATTTCTCGATTTAACCGTGTCTATCTGTGGCTAAACTAAAGTTTTCATTCCTTTTCCCAGGAGAAAACCTTTTTAGTCATTCCTGTAAATATTTGCGGAAGGATATAATCCTTTTCTTTCATTATAACAATTTCACCCTCGAGCACATTCATATTCTGTGAATCTGGTGGTACTGGTTCTCCAATAAATGTTGGGGCATAAACTGTTCCTGTTAAAGTTCCCTTCAATCTTATACCTGTTGTCGAGAAGATAAGACCTTTGATCTTCACATCCTCCTCTATTAGAATGTATGACGTTACTGTTTTTCCAAGTCCTACCTTAGGGCACAGAACAATTGTACCATTAAAGTTTGCTCTATTACTTAGTTTTATTATAAATCTATCCGAATTTGACACGAGCACAGAATTGTTTGATAATGTTGCATTTTCACACAACTTAATGCTTCCTTTTGTCAGGATTGTTCCCTCAAACTGTGCATTTTCTCTTATTTCTATTTCATTTTCTGAATACAGTATTGCATCTTTTACAGAGCAGTCTCCTGCGACTAATATTCGACCATATGAAATAAAATCGATTCCTCTGAGTTTAGCATTTCCTGAAATTTGAATTTCATCAGGTGAGACAATTACGGAATTGCCTTCTATTATTAAAGGATTTAGATAGTCATCTGATTCTATTAATACTACATCATTTACATATATAAGGCTTTTATTTGGCAGGTCATTTTCTTCATCAATAATGAGTGGAGAAAAAATCTCTGTATCTGCTTGTGCTGGATTTTCGATAAGATTTCTATACTGTGCCATTCTGCTTGATACAGAGTTATAGCCAATTGCCGGAAACAAAAGGGATGGATTTTGTATTACTTCTCCATTTATATTTCCTATAACGGTTCCTCTGGTTTCAATATTTCCTTCTACATGTCCTTTTATATGAAGTACACCCGGAGAAAGGATATAACATGCATTTGAAAACATTTCTTTGCTACTGCTTCCAACTAAAGCTTTCACAGTCTCTGTATATTTTCCTTCTTTCCCTTTGGAAACAATCTCTGTGAAAAAACCTCTATCACGAATTGTAATCTCCGCTGTACCCTTTTTATTGTCAAAAAGTGTATCAACGCATGTTCTGATTCCACTCCTTTCAGAAGCAAAATTGAGATTCCCTTTCCCCGAGAGGTGCCATATGGCTTTTGCTAGACCTGATTCTGCATTGTAAAATGCCTGCATTTTATCTTCAAGATAAATTATCCTTCTTGACCTGTTTTGTATATAGGTAATCCAGGAAGCAACGAGGAACATTACGATAAATACAATCATTATGGCTACAATAAGAGTATAGCCGTCTCTTAAACGCATATAAATAATTTGTTTATAACAACATTAGAGAGATATTTAACCCTGGACCAGAATAAAACTACTGTTTGTAAATTTCTTTTCGATGTCCAATCATATGAATCGTTATTACTTTCGTTTTTTGATTCACAGTGTAAATTATTCTCCAATCCCCAACCCTTAATTTATACATTCCTTTAA
>JAGMEZ010000025.1 GCA_023127905.1 Caldifarciminota bacterium | reverse complement strand
ATCTGCTGGTGAATTATTGATTGATGAAATTCAATCTAATCAATCAATAATTCACCAGCAGATTGCTGAGATTTTTCTCTTGAAGGGAGAGAATGAAAAAGCAATAGAAGAATATAATAAGGTTCTTGAGATTGAGCCAAATTCACCAAAAGCATACAATGACCTGGGGGTTGCCTTTCATAAGTTGGGAAAATTACAGGATGCTATCGATAATTATAGGAAAGCAATTGATATTGATTCTAATTATGTAATGGCATATAACAATATTGCAGTTGCTTACTTCCATGTTGGTGAGACGGAAAAAGGTATTAAGAGCCTCAAAAATGCCATTGCTGTTAATGAGCAGTATCCAGATGCCTTTCTAAATCTCGGCATGATTTATTTCCAGGAAGGACAAAATGAAGATGCAATGAGGATTTTCCAAAAGATTTTTTCTATCAAGGAAGATTATCCTATTGCATATAATAATGTAGGAATTGTTTATCTCAGTCAGAAAAAGTATGAAGATGCTATAAAGGTTTTTAAGAAGGCTATCCAGATTGATTCAAATTATGCTGAAGCGCATTACAATTTGAGTTTCACTCTTTCACAACTTGGTCGTTATGATGAGGCGCTTGAGGAGACAAAGAAAGCACTTGAGATTGAACCCTATTATACGAGTAACAGGTTTAAACTTGGTGTTGACCTTTATGCCAGTAATCTCGATGTTCTTGTCACAAAAGACCTTTCAAAGGAGTTAACGTCATCTGAGGAGAATCTGTTTCTTATAGATATGGAAAAGGACATTGAATTCCCGAACATATTTGATGTTGAAGAAGATGACCAAAGAGAAATTATTGTAGAGAAAAACTATCTTAAACTTGCACAAGAGAGCATTGATAGTGGAAACCGGAAAGAAGCAGAGGGGTTTCTCAGAGAACACCTTAGAACAAATGAAAATGATTTCGAGGCATTAAAACTTCTTGGAGTTCTCTATTATAATTCGGGACTCTGGGGAGAAGCGCTTGCAGTTTTCCAGAAAGCAAATGAAGTATCTCCAGATAATGTTGAAATGTTATACGGGATAGCAAAATGTTATCGTGCAATGGCAAAGGTTGAAGAAGCGGAAAAGCTTGTTAAAGGTTTACTTATTCAAAAACCTGATGATTTCGAACTTCTTCTTTTTCTTTCAGAGTTATACACCGAAGAAAGCCGGATTACCGATGCAGAGAAAATACTCACAGAATGTTATGAGAAGGAACCTCAGAATTTGAAAGTATTAATTGCTCTTGCAAGGTTGAAAGAAAAGGAGGGAAAATTAGAAGAGGCGTTATCCTACCTTGGTGATGCAAGAAATCTTTCACCTGACTCAGCTTCGGTTCATTTTGACCTTGGAAGGATATTCTTAAATAGTAATAAATATGAGGAATCGATTGATGAATTCAATGAGGTTCTTGAAATAGATGATAGCATTGTTTCAGTTTACAGATATCTTGGACTTTGTTATAAAGCGCTCTTGAAATTTGATCTTGCAATTTCATCATTCAATGCTGCAGTAAATGCTGATCCGTTAGATAGTGAAATATTTACAGAGATGGCGGAGATTTATATAGATCAGGAGAAGTACGATATGGCAGGCGAGGTACTTGAGAAAGCAATCAATATAGAAGAGAATAACTTAAAAGCCATATATCTTAAAGGTATTCTTGCAGCAAAGAAAGGTAACATTGTAGAAGCTATCAGGAAATGGGAGGAGATTATAACGATTGGACCTGAGAGTCAGCAGGCAAAGGAAGCAGAAAATAATATACTCGTTGCTCAGAATTGGGTAAAAATTCTTGGAACAGAGTTAAAAAAGGAGGGGGATCTTGCCTTTTGAAGGGTCTATAGAAGAATTGAGTCTTTTTGATCTTTT
>JAGMEZ010000249.1 GCA_023127905.1 Caldifarciminota bacterium | reverse complement strand
ATAAGAATCCTTTTTTAGTCAATGCAAACTCTCTTGACATTAATAATGATCCTCTTAACCCACCTCCGCATGCTCCTGTCATGCCGAACGCATCAGGCCAGGGAACAGTTTACTATACACCTATTAATATTAATGGTTTTACAGCAGCGGGATTCAAAATTTTTGGAATTGGCTCGAAGATAATTCTTGATATTGTGTTGTATCCTGGTTGATATTTTTTAATTTTTGTTACTATTTAAACCTGTTTAATAAAACAGATGAATCTTTTTTCCTTTTTGTTGATTGATATCTCTCTCTTTTTTATTGGTCTATGCATCGGGAGTTTTCTCAATGTTATCGTTTACAGGCTGCCACGGAATGAATCTGTAATTTTTCCGGCATCTCACTGCCCCTTCTGCAATCATAAGATTGCATTTTATGATAATATACCCATTTTAAGTTTTATGTTATTAAAAGGGAAGTGCAGGTACTGTAAGAGAAAGATTTCATTTCAGTATCCTGTTGTAGAATTTATTTCAGGGATAGTTCTTCCTCTCTCATTTTTTTTATACGGATTCAGCCTAACATTTTTTGTAACTTTCATTTTCTTGTATTTATTAATACCAATATTTTTGATTGATATGAAGCACCAGGTAATTTCAGATAAAATAACAATTCCAGGTATTATTGCAGGTTTTATATTTTCTTTTTTCATCAAAGGAATACAGTGGTATGATTCTTTGATTGGGATTGTAGTTGGTGGGGGTGTAATCCTTGTAACGGCAGTTGTTGGAAAATGGATTTTTAAGAAAGAGGCAATGGGGATGGGTGATGTAATGCTTTTTATGATGATAGGTGCGTTCCTGGGTTGGAGAGGAGCACTTTTAACACTCATTTTAGCAAGCCTTCTTGGGAGTATTGTTGGTTCAATTATTGTTGCGAAAAGAAGAATAAAGGATACCGTTGTTCCCTTCGGACCATTTATCAGTATTGCTGCGGTGATTACTTACTTTTTTGGAAATTTTCTAATTGGGAAATATCTTTCCCTCTTTCGATAAAATTTATTAAAAGAATTGCTTGTTCAAGTACTTCCTATCTCTAACGGGCTTGATACCTTGATTGTTGAAAGGATGATTTGGTTACGGAAGCGAATATTTCGTTGAGTCCGTTTCGTGTATTGAGAATAATGCCTATTTGAGTTTGAATATTATAGGCATTGAAACCCATACCTTCACTGGTTTGTCACGTTGTTTTGCAGGATAGAACGTGGTTGCATAAGCTGTTTTGATAGCTGCTTCGTCAAGGTCTTTTGCCAATCCCTTCAAAACCTTAACTTTTAGAACTTTTCCGTCCTCATCGACGAGTAATTTAAGAATGACCGTGCCTTCTATACCCGCTTGTTTAGCGATTTCAGGATACTTTGGCTTTATAATGTTCTTAGGTCGTGGTGGTGTATCATATGCAACAAATTCAGGTGTATCCACTTTGGGTTGGATCGGTAGCTTATCAAAGGTTTCAAAATTTGCAGTTTTTTCTATGGTCGCTTTCTGAATTTCTTCTTCGCTTTCTGCTTCAATTGGAAGTTGAGGTTTTATTTCTGGTGGAAGTTCCTCCACGTTTTCAATTTCTTCAGGATCTACCTCAATTTCTATTGGCTTTTCAATCCTGGGGACAAAAGGATGAAGTGAATAATGAGGAATCAGGTGGAAAAGCGCGATAAAGAAAAGTAAACTTAATAAAAGAGAAATCCTGGAATATAGCTTTGAAGATTTTTTTAAATCAACCACTCCTGTACTTTTTTTCATTTCTATCACCTCCTTCATCAGTAATAGACAATGTTGATATGAAAAGGTTCTGAAAAAAATAGAGATTTCTGAAAACTAAAAAATCTATGTCATCAGAGGTCTCAGGTTTTTCGGAGACCCTCTAAATTGACTTGACAACGGCTATTTTATGTGTTAACTTTTATATATGAAGAAAATTAGGCATGTATATATTTATAGTATTTTGAGATTTTTCCTTATATTTTTTAGAATTATTCCACGGAGTCTCGCGCTTTTTTTGGGAGATATTGTTGGCGTTGTAATTTATAAGCTATCAAAAGAAGCAAGAAAGGTTTCTTTCTCAAACATAAAATTTATTTTTCCTGATGTGAAAACTCACAGACGAAGAAGAGCTCTTGTGATTAACAATTTCAGGAAGATTGGCAGGAATTTTGCTGATGTCCTCAGACTTTCAAAAGTTACAAACAATAGCCTTGATAGAATTGTAAAGATTAAGAATGGTAGCAACATTAAGGAACTTTTAGACAAGGGAAAGGGGCTTATTGTTATTACTGCTCACCTTGGGTGCTGGGAACTCATCCCAGCATATTTTTCTCAAAAGGGTTATACTGTGAATGTCATTGCGAAAGAGGTTTATGATAAGAATGTAAACAGGGAAGTTAATCGTATCAGGAAATCATTTAATGTTAGGATAATAGATAAAGAAAGGGCTCCTATTGTTGCATTAAAGAAACTTCTTCGAGGTGAAGCAGTGGGCATTTTGATAGATCAGAACACGAAAACGAATAGCGTTTGTGTTGATTTCCTCGGGCATAAAGCGAATACCCCTATAGGACCTGCATATCTTGCTTTGAAAACAGGCGCACCTGTTATTCCGGTTGCTATTCACAGACTAAAAAATGATACTCATATGATAGAAGTTGGGAAAGAAGTGGTAATTACAAAAAGTGATGATGAGAAAAAGGATATCTATGAAAACACGAAAAAATGTTCTAAGGCGATTGAACGATTTATAAATAGCTATCCTGAAGAATGGGTCTGGTTTCATAAAAGATGGGATAACTAATGATGAAGATTTTTCTTTTAATCTGTTTAATGCTGATTATGCTTAACTGTCACAGGGATCAGGGTACTGATGATGATGGAATAATACCTGAATACAAGGAGGGTGCTGAGAATTTTGTCCTTGTGGATACAAAGGAAGATAAAAAGAACTGGGTTCTTAGAGCAAAGCGAGCTGACAGTTATGACGATTCAATAACGATTTATGATGTGACAGTTATATTTTATGATTCTTTTGGGATATATAGTTCCACCTTAACGTCTGATAGTGGAGTTATCTATTCAGGTAGTGAGGATATGACAGCAAAAGGGCATGTAAAAGTGGTTTCGAGAGACAGTACTGTTTTAAAAACTGGGTATTTAGACTGGAATAATAAAAGACAGAAGATCATCACGGAAGATTTTGTCGAAATAACCCAAAAAAATTCCGTTATTACAGGAAAGGGAATGGAGAGCAACCCAAATCTTGAACATGTAGAAATAAAAGAAAATTTTAATGCTATCTCCCGCGATATAAAAGAAGATTAAGAGATGAGTATGCTGATATTCTTACAAATTTTGAGTTCAATCTTTCTCCTAAAAGATCCAGATGAATTGTTCACCAGAACTGACAGAGAACCATATATTATTGAAGCTGATAAGGTTATAATCGATGAAACGGGAGATGGAAGGATAAGCCACCTTATCGGAAGTTTAAAGATTACACATGGTAAGACAATAATAACAGGAGATGAGGGATTTGCGTATGAAAAAGAGCAGATGGCAGAAATATTAAAAAATGTTAAGATTGATGATGAGGGAACGATCATAACGTCGGGAATTGCAAAATACTATAAAGAGGAGAGAAAGGCAGTTCTCAAAAATTCCGTTAAACTAATAGAGGGAAAGCAAATCCTCAAAGCAGATTCACTTGTTTATTTTAAGGAGAAGAAAATTTCAAAAGCATTCGGTAATGTATCTCTTATTGATCTTGAACAAAAGACAGATGTAACGGGTAATTACGGAGAGTACAGTTTTGTAAATGAGGAAGGTTTTATGACGGATAATCCAAAACTTACGTTGATAGAGAAAGACAATAAGATAACAATAACAGGTGATACACTCAGAATGAAGAGGAAAGAGAATTTTATGTCTTGTAACGGTAATGTGAAAGTTAGTGAAGATAGTATCACAGCACGGGCAGGATATCTTGAGTATTATTCAGATGCCGAGAAAATTTATTTGCACACCGAACCCGTTATTGAACAAAAGGGAAAATCTACACTTACGGGGTTTTCAATAGAGATTTTTCTAAAGAAAAGAGAGATTGTTAAAACTATTGCCACTGTTGATGCAAAGGGCATTTACCAATTCTCGGATAGTGGAACGAATGATGTGATGGGTGATACTATTATCATTTTTTTCACCGATGGAAAGGTTAAGAGAATTGTTGTACATGGGAATGCCAGTGGATTCTACAAAAAAGTATTGGCTGAAGGGAAAGAGGGAGAGAAACAAGAATGATTAAAACATTAAGAGCAGAAAATCTTGTTAAAAGTTACATGGGAAGAAGGGTGGTGAATAAAGTCAATCTAACTGTCCATCAAAATGAAGTTGTGGGGTTACTTGGTCCGAATGGGGCTGGCAAAACGACATCATTTTACATGATTGTTGGAGTTATTCAGCCAGAGGAGGGTGATGTTTATTTTAATGAAAAAAGAATTACTCTTTACCCAATGTTCAGAAGGGCAAGACTTGGTATTTCTTATCTTCCTCAGGAAGCATCAATATTTCGAAAATTAACGGTAGAAGAAAATATTCTTTCAATCCTTGAAATGGTTCGGTTGACAAAAAAAGAGAGAATGGAAAAATTAAATACATTACTTAGTGAATTAAAGATAGAAAGACTGGCAAAACAAAAGGCAAATACACTTTCAGGAGGAGAAAGGAGAAGAGCAGAAGTTGCGCGTGCTCTTGTTACAGATCCTTCATTTATTTTGCTCGATGAGCCTTTTACTGGTATTGATCCCATCGTACGGCAGGACATTCAAAATGTTATAAAACAGTTGAAAAAAAGAGGAATTGGTGTTTTAATCACAGATCACAATGTACGAGAGACTCTTGAAATAACCGACAGAGCGTATATAATGTATGAGGGTAAAATACTCTTTCAGGGAACACCAGAAGAATTAACAGAAAATAAAGAAGCAAGAAAGGTTTATTTAGGAG
>JAGMEZ010000248.1 GCA_023127905.1 Caldifarciminota bacterium | reverse complement strand
ATGGCGAAGGATCGTTTTTATTCCCACCACGTTGGATAGGTTAATGAGAGCGAAAGAAATAAATGACCTTTACCATACAAGTCCAATTGAGGAGAAGTTATATGAAGTTATGAAAAAGGAGAAGATCCAAACTGAGAGACAGTTATTTGTCAGGGAGGGGAAAAAATGGTACTGTTTGGATTTTGGTGTCTCTTGTAAGGATGGCAAAATTGATATAGAGTGTGATGGTGAAACCTATCACTCATCGAAGGATGCTCAAACAAGAGATAGAAAAAGAAATAATGAGTTAACAAGTAATGGGTGGTTGGTGCTGCGATTTACAGGCAAAGAAATAAATAAAGATGCAAAAGGTTGCGTGAAACAGATCAAGAAAGCAATAAGGAGCCTGAAGGGAGTTGCAAGAGAGTAGTTTAACGCTAATCGAAAGTGTAGATAAATTTTAATCCTTGACATTTATAAAATATAATATTATAAGAAAATATTGGAGGATTTTATGAAAAAAATAATAAATATTATCTTAATTTTGTTATTAATGATAATTGGATGCACAAAAGAGAGTACTACCAAACCTTCACCACCTGAACCTGGGTATTATACTTTGACTGTTGATAATAATTCGTGGTTTAGATGTGATATTTATGTAGAAGGTCTATTTGTTAGACAAGTAAATAGTTATATATCTTCGAATATAGGGGATTTTTTACAAAATGAAACCAGTTATTTAAAAGCTATGTATGGGGATAGCATTATTGTTGTTAAATACATAAATACATTGGAATTAGAAAACTATACATTAACTATAGATTCAACTCTTTTTGAATTATCAGTTGAAAATCAAAAAATCTACTATGTAAGTTTTGGTTGGTTTATTGATTATGATATCTATGTTAATGGTGAATATGCTGGTAAGTGGGATGATGTTTCTGGATCATTTAATCAAAATGAAAATACCTTTTTGGTCGCGAGTGTTGATCGGTATTCTGATTTTAATTTTTTAATCGATACAAGAGGAAAAGAAAATTATACATGGAATCTGAAAGTCCCTATGTTTAAACTGTATGTTGAATGTAATTTTGATGGAGAGGGAGATCTTCTTGTTGATGATAAATGGAATATTGGGGTATATCAATCATACAAAACGACATATATAGGTGAACTTCCAAACTCTGACAGTACTCATCTAAATGCATGCCCATTTTCTCCACAATATGAAGAGATGGAAATTATTGTAAATACACTTGGATTAACTTCATATACGTGGGTTCTACCATCTCAATAACTACCGTTCTTAATGGGGAAGAGGATTAAAGGCATCTTGCCTTACAATTGGTGATTGTAAGGCTGGAAGCCTCATAGGTAAGATAGAATATATTAAAACTAAAAAAAGGAAGGAGAAAAATAATGAAATCTCTTTTAAAGAAATCCTACATTATTATTGCTTTGATTTTTCTTGTTGTCAGCTGTGCAAAGAGGTATCAATTAAAGGATGGCAAATTCTCTGACATTAATACAATTAAAGATTTAGACAAAGTTGCAGTATTTAATTTCGTCATAATGAGTGATAACAAAGGTGATTCTCCAAAAAACAGCAGACAATTTGAAAATATGGTCGATTGGATTGAGGAAAGCAACGCTGAATTTGTTATTGGTTTAGGAGATCATGTTAAAAGGGGTTGGGACAATAGTTTTTTACCTTTTGTAAAAGAAAATGAATGGTGGTATCAAAACTTTTATCCTAATGTTGCTGATGGTGAAAATGAATATTATGGAGAGAATCAGGGAGATTGGGGAGCTGGTGCGCCAATTCTCGATGAAGTTAATCTTTCAGACAACTCTAATGTATTTATCCGCGATAATAGCTGCGAGTATTATGCCAAAATATTAGTTGAAGATTATACTGTTCATCTAATACAATTACATTTTTCTGACCAGCCTAAAGAGGATACTATTGCTTTTAAGCAAGATTCAAGGAACTACCTTGTGGAATGTCTTGAATCAATAGAAAAAGGTACAAAAGATATAGTTATTGCTGCTGCCCATTCGAGAACTGGATTCTGGATTGACGTACTTTCTCAAGAGCAACAAAATATAGTAATGGATAAATGTGATTTGGTTCTTTCAGCAACAACGCATTTTTGGGAAAGAAAAGAAATTCCAGGTTACGAGGAAAGTGGACCTCTAATAGTTAATACAGGTTCCATCACTTATCCTTCTCGTTACTGTCCATACGGGTATGTAGAAGTGCACGTTTTTCATAATCCGTTCAGTATAGTGGTTCAGTATATAAATGCAGATTATTCTGAGAGAGAAATGCAACACAGTGAATATGCTTTCGTAAAAATAATAGGCGCTAAGGTATTAGGAACAAATTTCAGGAAACTAAGACCAGAAGAAGATATGGATCGGGTAGTTGGTTTTCTTTCGCATGATTTCTCACAAGAAGAAATGGACAGTGTTGTAAAATATTTGTACCTCGATCTAACAGAAGCAAATGAAGTTTATATAGCTGCTAACTCAGGGTTGGAAAAAGGAGAGGTCACCTACCGAGAGTTATGGGATGTATTTCCATACAATAACGAAATATATTCCCTAACATTGACTCCTGAAGGAATCCATACAATCTTCGGTGATAAACTAAAGGTTGAATCAAAAAAAGAATTAAAGTTGGCAATCAACAGTTATAATGGAAATTACATAATTGAAAAACTGAAACTAACTGAAGAACAAATTGTTAAAACAGGTAAGCTTGAGATTTCCATATTAGAAGAATGGGTTAAAGCAGAAAAGTAAAAGTTTAAATATGGGGCAATGGAACAATACTTCTGTTGAGGATTACTACAACAGAAACCAGATATTATATAACCTATTTTATTCCAAGGGAACTGGTGGAGTGCATTATGGGTTCTGGGATAAAGATACAAGAAGTATTTCTAAGGCTATTATCAATACAAATAAATTTGTTGCAAGATACCTGGATTTGAGTGAAGATGATAGAGTCCTTGACGCGGGTTGTGGTATTGGAGGAACCAGTATTTATCTTGCAAGGAATTATGGAGCAAAGGTTGTTGGTATAACATTATCGGAAAGACAAATAAAAGTAGCAGAGAAAAAAGTGTTGAAACTGGAATTAAATGAGAGGGTTAAATTTTTTAAACAGGATTATACTAAAACTGATTTCAGAGATGATAGTTTTACGAAGATACTTGGTCTGGAGTCTGTTTGTTATGCTGATAAAAAGATTGATTTTCTGAATGAGGCATTTCGTTTGTTGAAGAAGGGGGGCAAGATTGTAGTGGCTGACGGTTTTCTCATAAGAACAGATTTCAATAGAAAGGAGAGTGCGATTTATCATGATTGGCTGAATGGCTGGGCTCTCCCGAATCTGGCTACAAAGGATAGTTTCCAAAGTGATTTAAGTAAAGCAGGTTTCAGGAATATAAATTACTTTGATAAATTTAAAGAGATTAGGAAAACCAGGGATAGGATTTTTATAACTGGTGTCCTTGGTTATCCGTTTATCTGGTTTTTATATAAATTAAGAGCTATCAAAAAAAGTATGTTTCATCATACAATAGCTTGTATACTTCAGAAGAGGATTTTCTCTGATGTACGTAATCTTGGAACATACGGAGTATTTGTTGCTGAGAAATAAATCCTTTTCTCTATCAAACATCCTCGTACATTTTTCCCAATTCTGTATTTCAAACTATCTGTGTAAATTTGTACATACAGTAATTAAGTAATTTGGTAATTGAGTAATAGGGTTTAATCATAATGGATTGGAAGTTAACGCTCCACCTTTGCCAGAGCTTCGGAGGACAAGTTCGCACTGGAAGTAATCCTTCGACTTCGC
>JAGMEZ010000247.1 GCA_023127905.1 Caldifarciminota bacterium | reverse complement strand
TCCCATAAGACTTGTCATCCATATCAAAAGTAAACCCGGACACTCTAAACGAATGATTTGCGGATAGATCAGAAGGCTGATAAGTAATAATGTAAGTATCCGAACTCGTGCAAGTAATGTTGGTAACTCCATCCCCTGCTCCGATCAAGTAAATTCCTTTGGCAATAGTTAAAACACTGTTCCAGGTACAATTACCAGCAGGAACCAAAACCGTGTCTTCCGGCGAAGCGTCTGTAATCGCTGCCTGTACATCTGCCTGTTCACAGCTCGCTGCATTGATCGTTGCTGCATTCGCACTCTTCCCAAAAAAACCGACGAATAAACAAATAGTTATAGAAAAAAGAATTGCTTTGAATAACAATGCTTTTTTTGGACTTATAACGAATTTCCTCATTTTCACAACCTTTTCATCTTATCACCGCAAACTTACCGCTTGCTTTTGTTTCGCCATCAGCAGATTTTACAACGAAGAAGAAAACTCCGCTTGCAATATCGCTTACACTCCACTCGTAAGTCGCTTCTGAAAGATTGCCTGAATTATGTATTAACTTACCATTAATATCATATATCTCAATTATATCTCCGGAAATCAAATCACCTGAAAAGGTAATGATATTTTCTCCTCTGTAAACCCGGCAGGGGTTGGGATAAGCATTTACAATAATTTCATATTCAATGTCGTCTGTAACCAGAGGATGCGGATAAGTATAAGGAGAATAGCCAGGCCTCTGGGTATCATTATAATAATCCCGGTTTTCCTGTATGTGCTCGCCCATTGAACTGCAAACATTATGAATGCATATATCCTGGTCCTCCCCATTATTAGTATTATTCCACTCATATAAAGGCTCTAAATCTTGTATATCATCATTATCACTGTCTGTACTTCGCCCTATCTGGTCTATACATGGATATTCTGTACATGGCTCCCATCCGCAAGATAATTGCTCAGGGCATGAGCAGTAGTTGGATACTTGAATACAACCATAGCTCTGCCACCCAGCACCGTCACTAGTCCAGGTATTATTAAATACCACACCAGTACCTCCCCTAAAAAATAACCCGCGCTGACCGGTTCCACCTATCTTTGTAAATGTGTTCTCGTAATACTCAAAACTATGCACTGATCTATAGCCGCCGGTATCACGACCATGATGGCCTGCGTGTGTATTTAATACAGTATTATACCGGAATACATATCGGGCGCCGCCATAGGCATCAAGAGCACCGTCATAAGGTCCATCATAATCGAAGGTGCAATCTTCTATATAAACGGCATCGGCTGAACCTAAGGTAAGAGGGGCCTCCCATGAGGCATCTCCATCTCCAAGAACGGCAACTCCCTGCTTACTATCTACAATAGTACAGTGATCTATTACCCCGTTACCCCAGGCTTTGATTGCCCTTATCTCACCTGAATTATTAAACTTACAATGATCTATACGCCAGTCTTTTCCACTTACCTTTATTTCTGCCTCGGAATCACTACTTCCCGGCCCGATAAAGGTAAATCCGGTAACCCTACATGGTTTACCTTCTGTACCGCTTACACTAAGAGGCACCTGTCTACTCCTGGTGTCTGTCCCATCTGTTATGATTGTATTGTTCATCCCTGCGCCTTGTAACGTAATTGCCTTTCCTGAAATTGATACTGATGGACTATTTTCAGCACCTGATGTCCATGTACAACTCTCGGCAGGAACCACTACAGTATCCCCATCACTTGCAGTATCTATCGCTGCCTGCACATCTATTTGGGAACAACTTGCAGCATTGATCGTTGCTGCATTTACTTCAAAAATGCAATTATACAAAAAAAATACAGAAAAAGGAACTATTCTGATTAGTAAAGATTTATTTAATTTTATAACAAATATTTTCATATCATCTTCCTCTTATCTTATTATTACAATCTTACCATCAGCTTCTCTTCCCCCTTTGATTATATAAAAATATGTCCCACCTGAAATTCCATTAATATCCCACGTATGAGGACTATCTGTAATAGATCCTGAATTGTAGACAAGTTTGCCTGAAATATCATATATCTTTATCACATCCCCGGAATATAAACTGTCAAAGGAGACATGTGTTTCTCCCATATAAAACCGGCAGGGATTTGGGTAAACCAAAACAAATCTATGCTCAGCTATCTCACTTATAGGATAATCGATTTCAGCAACATAAGGACTACCTGAAGTTATATCTCTTATTGCAAAATAGGCAGTACCGCTGGTAACCGGAATACTGAAATCTGCTGTCATCCAGTTATAGGATCCGTCTACTTTTGTTATGTCTGAACATCCCGGAGCCATGGTCGCGGAATTATAATTGGTATTTGTGATTGGAGATGTTGAATATCTCAACTCATAATGATTTGATGGAGATGCGACTTTAAGCCCGCCACGCCAGTTGAGCTGAAAATGCCCGGCTCCAAAATATGTGCAGCTTATACTCGTTATTTCGATATCTTCCGGCTCATCCTCATGATAAAACTCCAATTCGTCAATATACCATTCCCATTCACCCTCTGGTGGATTATCTGGGTCATGTGGCAAGGATATATAAAACCTGGTAAAGCCATCATAATAATTCCATTCCGGGGCAGTCGGATTATTTTCTATATAATTACCCTGATAACTTGTTTTATGTGTAGGATGCTCATTCGCAATTATTTTTGTCCAATATCCACCAGGGATATTATAGTAATGGTAATAGTGCTCGCCATCCTGATATGGAGAGCCGGTTACAGGGTCACGGGTATATGTACCAAAATGCAAATTCCGGTCAGCCTTCAATTCATAATCCGCGTGAATTTTAATCCAGGCGGTAAAACGATTCGCGCCGTAAGCCTCCTCAATCATGGTTTTCGATCCAGGAGTGTCTATATAAAACGCCATAGGTTGATCGTTATCTACTGCAGAGCGAAGCACTACACAATAATTTGTTCCTGCAGCTCCCGGGCTTACTACCGGTGACGTAATAGTTTCACTTCCAAAATAATACATAACATACCCTGTCCCGCCTCCAACCGGACCACTTGTATTTTCCCCGGTCTCAAAATCGCAAAGCATACACGGGCTCTCTTGCGCTAACATACTCGTTGAAAACAACAACATAACCAATACAGTATAAAATATAGTTCTTTTCACCTCTTCCTTCCTTATCTTATTATAACAATCTTGCCGCTTGCTTTATCACTCCCTGCTATCTTATAAAAATAAACCCCACTTGAAACATTACCAACACTCCACCTGTAAGCATTACTAGTTATATTCCCTGAATTATGTATAAGTTTCCCGGAAATATCATATACCTTTATCACATCCCCGGAACTTATATTTCTGAAGGTAATAAATCTCTCTCCCATATAAACCCTACAGGGATTGGGATAAACATGTCTTACCTCCAATACACCGCCGCTATTATACTCATCGGCACCGATGTCGGATGAAATACCTATGGGTCGAATATCTTCATCTATATCATCCGGCACTTCTGAAACATAGTCTGCCTGATCAATCACAGGTGTTGCTGCCTCAGTAAGATGCAGGTCTCCATTTACAATATCTACAAACCAACTACTATCTACACTGGTTATGTTACCGATTGAATCTGCACTACCTCTATCCCGACTGATAATATCTCCATCAACAAGGTTGTAGTAAATATCACCTGTTGAAGGTATAAATCTATATTCAATATTCCAATAGAACGTCCCATTGAGAACTACCGTGTTGTTATAAACCTTGAAGTTATTGGCTTTGTTTAGTGTAATGCCCACATCTCCATCACCGTTTCGGAAGATAAAATTATTTCTGATGATACCTTCTTGATGGTCATATACGGTCTCGCCATTACGAGCATTCGGACCAGGACCAGAGGGGTTGCCAAAAGAGATACCCATATCACACTCAACCAATTTGTTCCTCTCTACAATCGTCTCCAGAGAATTCTGCCAGAACAGGATAGCTGCTCCGGCAAGTTGCCCAACAGGAGCCCTGATACGAATAAACTCATTATCCCTTACTATCCAACCGAGAACTGCCAGACAGTCAATACCATTTGTATACCAGCTCCTTGCCCTGTCTGTGTATTCAAGACAAGAATTTTCCAAAATCCCATAGTCACAATAAGGTCCTGCAGATCCGCCTGATGTTACTTTTACAAATTGCTCACCCGCATCGATTATGTGCAGATTATTCATGTGTGGTGAAAAGGCATTCTGTTCTGCCTGTATTATTATGGGATGATAATACACGTCTTCAAGTGTGAGATTTGCAATGTACGCATTGGAAAC
This sequence comes from Caldifarciminota bacterium, assembly GCA_023127905.1. GTDB lineage: Bacteria > Hydrothermota > E44-bin80 > E44-bin80 > E44-bin80 > JAGMEZ01. The sequence continues at coordinate 340 of JAGMEZ010000247.1, read as the reverse complement.
ATTCCTTAGCATAATTATATGAGGAACATTACCATAATTAGGGTTATCCATACCTTTCCCTTTTATAATAACACTATCTCTATTCCCACTGTTTCCAATAAGAGCAACATCCTGTATTCCTCCATCAAAAACCAGTGTATTGGTTAATTCATATATGCCATCCTCAATCATAATTGTGTCACCAGACGTTATGTTACCCACAGAATCCTGAAGTTCTGTCACAGTAGAAACTATAATTACATCTCCGTAAAGAGGAATATTAAATAATAACAATCCTATCAAAAGTACAAAACCAGTCGCCAAGATTTTCATATTTTATATCTCATCTTTAACTCCCTTT
>JAGMEZ010000246.1 GCA_023127905.1 Caldifarciminota bacterium | reverse complement strand
GTGCTGGAAGACTTGTGAGGACTCTCGTGGATAAACAAAGTGAGAATCCGGGGCGAAAAACGGTATACTGGAACGGTATGGACAACAATAATCGTCCTGTTACTGCTGGTATTTACTTTTGCAGATTAACAGCGGAGGAGAGGACTGCAACGAAGAAAATTGTTGTTGTGAAGTAAGCAATCAGGGGCGTTCAATTGAACGCCCTTACATCAAAAAAAGGCTCGCTATTAGCGAGCCTTTTTAATTATTAATCGCTTTATAATTTACATTTTTATTCTTATTGTGTTACTATAAACACTATTCATTGTAAAAAAATACTTGACGTAAAGTAACAATTATGTTAAAAAGACATAGATTTTTGTAAAAGAAAAATGTGAATCTACGATTCTGAAATAAAACCACAAACTTAAGGCTTAAAGAGGATAAATTCTGGATTAAAAGTAGATTGAATACGCTATCTCAGGAGGAAAAATGAGATTAAAATCTTTCAAACAGGGCATCCATCCAGGATATTATAAAGGATTGAGTGAGAATGGACCTATAAAAAAATGCCCATCTCCTAAAAAGGTAATTATACCATTATCCCAACATACAGGAGCTCCCTGTAAACCTCTTGTTGAGAGGAAGGATAAGGTTGAAAGGGGACAGAAGATTGGTGAAGCAGATGCTTTTATTACTTCACCTGTGCATAGTTCTATAACAGGAACGGTAAAATCTATTGATAAACAACCCCATCCGGTAAGTGGTAGTTTTGATGCAGTAATAATCGAAAGGGACGAGAGTATCGAGGAGAAGGAATGGGAAAAAGGAGTTATTGATCTGGAAAAAATTTCTGCAGATGAGGTAAGGAAAAAAGTAAGGGAAGCGGGTATTGTTGGGCTTGGAGGTGCTGCATTTCCTGCATCAGTAAAAATTTCACCACCAAAAGAAAAACCCATCGATACTATTATACTTAATGGCTGTGAATGTGAGCCGTACTTAACTGCAGATCACAGGATAATGCTTGAGTATACAGATGACTGTATTCTTGGGTTAAAGGTCATTATGAAAACAGTAGGAGCTAAAAAAGGTATTGTGGGGATTGAAGCGAATAAGATGGATGCGTTCAAGTTATTCCTTGAGAAGACAAAAGATGAAGGCAATATCGATGTTGAACTCCTTGAGGTAAAATATCCTGAAGGAGCCGAAAAGATGCTTATAAAAGCTCTTCTTTCGAGAGAGGTTCCTGCTGGAGGTCTTCCTATGGATGTTGGGGTTGTTGTCCACAATGTGGGAACAGCAGTTTCTATTGTTGAGGCGGTAAGGGATAATAAGCCTCTCATTGAAAGGGTGGTTACGGTTACAGGCAAAGGGGTTAATAATCCTGGAAATTTCATGGTTGCAATAGGAACACCTTTCAGTGATGTTATTGAAGCAGCAGGTGGTTTGAAAGATAATGCAGTAAAGGTTATTATGGGTGGTCCTCTTATGGGTATTGCACAATCTGGTCTCGATGTTCCTGTCGTTAAAGGAACTTCAGGTATCCTTGTATTAACAGCAGATGAAACTGATATTGAAGAAGAAGTTAATTGCATAAGGTGTGCACGGTGTGTTGACCATTGTCCAATGTATCTTATACCAACAGAATTCGTAAAATTTGCAAGAGGTGAAGCGTGGGAAAGAATGGATAGTGTTAATATAATGGATTGCATAGAGTGCGGAAGTTGTGCATTCGTGTGTCCCTCTAAGATTCCTATTGTTCAATATATAAAGCTTGGAAAACTGGCTTTGAGAAACTTAAAGAGCAAGAAAGGATAAAATAATGAAAGGAAACCTTATTATATCTGTTTCACCACATCAGAAGGAAAAGCCTTCGACACCAGCGGTGATGAGAGGGGTGATATATGCACTCATTCCTGCTGTAATTGCAAGTATATACTACTTCAAACTGAGAGCATTCCTTCTTATTATCGTATGTATTGCAGGGACAGTATTTACAGAGGCAATCTTTCAGAAATTGCGGAGAAAACCAGTAACATTATATGATGGGAGTGCTCTTTTAACAGGACTTTTGCTTGCACTTGTCCTTCCCCCAACCTTGCCTCTATGGACTGGATTTCTCGGCGCTGTAATGGCAATTGTAATAGGAAAACAGATTTTTGGAGGACTTGGACATAATATCTTTAATCCTGCTCTCGTTGGACGTGCTTTTCTAATGGCTTCATTTCCTGTTATGCTTACTACCTGGATAAAACCGGGCTTGTTTGATGCTGTTAGTACGGCAACGCCACTGTCTATGATGAAATTTGATCATAGTGTTACATCAACACTGTACCTTTTACTGGGAAACACCGGTGGTTCGCTTGGTGAAACATGTGCAGTAGCGCTTATTTTAGGTGGGATTTTTTTAATCATTAAGAAATATATGGATTGGAGAATACCTCTTAGTTATTTGGGAACAGTTTTTATCCTCAGTTTAATTCTCTATCTTATTAAACCAGGTCAATATGCAACGCCCAGGTTTCATCTTCTTTCTGGTGGTTTGATGCTGGGTGCACTATTTATGGCAACAGATCCTGTTACCAGTCCTATCACAAAGAAAGGAAGGTATATCTTTGGAATAGGTTGTGGTGTTCTTGTTATAATAATAAGGACCTGGGGAGGACTACCCGAAGGTGTAATGTATTCCATACTATTAATGAATGCATTCACCCCATTAATAAATCGTTACACCGTCCCTGTTCAGTTTGGAGGGAGGAAAAAATGAATATATCAGCACATATGATAATTGTTCTGACTGTCGTCTGTCTCTTTTCAGGTTTATCACTTGTCTATGTGAATCAGTATGCTGAACCTTTGATTAAGGTCAATGCGGAAAAAGCGACTCAGGAAGCAATATTTAAGGTTCTTTCGGGTGCAGAAGGTGTGGAGAAAATAGAACATAGTGAAAGAATTATTTTTAAAGGTCTTGATAATGAGGGGAAGCTTATTGGTTACGCATTTGTTGCTGAAGGAAGCG
>JAGMEZ010000245.1 GCA_023127905.1 Caldifarciminota bacterium | reverse complement strand
CTTGGTATGGATATTAAAGGATTAACTGTGAAAAAGGTGCTTCTGACCAAGGCAATTGATATAAAGGACGAGGCGTATATCGGCTTTATCGTTGATCGAAGAAGCAAGAAACCACTTGTTATGGTAAGTGCTGCTGGGGGAATAGATATTGAAGAGGTTGCACGCGAAACGCCTGAGAAGATACATAAGTTTATCATCGATCCAAATTATGGTTTACTTCCACATCAAGCACGCGAACTCGCATTGAAGCTGTATGATGATATCAAACTTGTAAGAAAAGCAGCTGATGTCATAATGAAACTCTACACAGCTTTCATTTCGGTCGATTCCTCGCTCACTGAAATAAACCCATTTGTAGTAACGCCGAACGGTGAAACCTGGGCTGTTGATGCAAAAATTAATATAGATGACAATGCCCTGGTTCGACACCCTGATATTGAAGAAATGCGTGATGTGACTGAAGCAGAGGAAAGGGAATTAGACGCAAAATCAAAAGGACTTACCTATATAAAACTTGACGGTAACATTGGATGCGTTGTAAATGGAGCTGGTCTGGCAATGGCAACAATGGATCTCATAAAGAAATACGGCGGTGAGCCAGCAAACTTTCTTGACATAGGAGGAAGTTCAAATCCCGAAAAGGTTGTGAACGCGCTTAATATACTGATTTCCGATAAAAATGTAAAGTCTATATTCTTCAATATCTTTGGTGGAATTACACGATGCGATGATGTAGCAAATGGTATTGTGGAAGCACTTTCCAAATTAACAATAAACCTGCCAATTGTAATCAGGCTTGCTGGTACAAACGAAGATGAAGCAAAAAAGATACTTAGCCAGACAGAATTAATTACAGCTGAATCCATGGCTGAGGGTGCCAAGAAATCTATCGAGATTGCTGGAAAATAGGAGGAAAAGTGAGTATCTTAGTAGATAAATCAACAAGGTTGGTTGTCCAGGGCATCACAGGAAGGGATGGTTCCTTCCACACAAAAGAGATGCTTGAATACGGAACCCAGGTTGTTGCTGGTGTTACACCGGGAAAAGCTGGACAGGTGGTAGAAGATGTTCCTGTTTTTAACACGGTCAAAGATGCGGTCGAACAAACCGGTGCAAATACATCGATACTTTTTGTTCCTGCTAAGTTTGCGGTTGATGCGATTTATGAGGCGGGTGATGCAGGAATTAAACTAATAGTAGCGGTCTCTGAAGGTATTCCTGCGCTCGACATGGTAAGACTTGTAACATTCCTTAATGAGAAGGGAACCAATCTTATAGGTCCTAACAGTCCTGGCATTATCTCTCCAGAAAAAAGCAAGGTAGGAATACTCCCGGGACAGATATTCAAGAAGGGCTCTATTGGTGTTGTATCAAGAAGTGGCACACTCACCTATGAGATCGTTAACCACCTGACTACTTCAGGGCTCGGGGAATCTACCTGTCTTGGCATTGGAGGCGATCCCATAATTGGGTTGAAGTTCATCGATTGTCTTGAGCTTTTCGCAAAGGACGAAGAGACGAAGGGAGTTGTCCTTATTGGCGAAATTGGTGGCAGTGACGAAGAAGAGGCAGCAACATATATTAAGAAGAATTTTAAGAAACCAGTTGTAGGCTTCATTGCAGGACTTACTGCACCGCCTGGTAAGAGAATGGGTCATGCAGGCGCAATTGTCTCAGGGGGTACTGGAACAGCAGTAGAGAAGATAAAAGCATTCGAATCTGTAGACGTTCCAGTTGCTCGTGAACCCGAAGAAGTTGTAAAATTATTACAGGATAAACTTTGATATGGAAAAAAAATTTAAGATAACAATTGATATAAAATGGTGCAAGGGGTGCGGCCTGTGTGTGAACTATTGTCCTCAGAAGATTCTTTACCTCGCTGATGATTTCAAGGTTCATGTCTCAGACGAATCCGAATGTATAGGCTGTCATATTTGTGAATTCAGGTGCCCCGATTTTGCAATTTTTGTTAATGAAGTAAAGAAAAAAGAAGAAAAAATATATAATTAAATTCTTACGATTACACAGATTACAAAAACTGATTACACAGAATTAAATTATACGAGGAGGTGTGTGTTGAGAGAAATAGAAGCATCAAAAATTACAGAAGCGGTAAAAAAACTTGTAATGG
>JAGMEZ010000244.1 GCA_023127905.1 Caldifarciminota bacterium | reverse complement strand
TTTTCTTAGCCTCATCCTTTTTCTTAGCCTCACTCCTTTTCTTAGCCTCATCCTTTTTCTTAACCTCATCCTTTTTCGTCCTGCTCTTCTCTTTTTTCACTTCCTTTTTCTTAATTTCATCCCTCTTTTTTGACGTTGACTTTTTTGATTTTTCCCTGGGTTCTATGATCTTAATCGTCTTCTTTCTCTCCCAGGTATCAGATACCCCATCACCATCTCTATCTATGAAATAATCATTTTGAAAATCTGTCCACGCCTTCTCATTCTTGTCGATCTTAGCGGGCTTCTTTAGATCATTGATCCCATCATTATTTAAATCAATAAAGGCATCTGTTGTGTTTACACTCACGGATTTCGTATCTTTTCTTCTTACACTCAATTTTCCAGTTATATCATTATTCCCGTCGCCGTCAAAATCAATTATATTATCATTAATATCATCATTGTTTTCATCAACAAAACTCGTATCAAGGTCATTTACTCCATCTCCATCTGCATCCTGGAAAAGATCATTCTTTCCATCCTTATCTTCGTCTACAAACAAAAACGGACAGTTATACTCTTCGGCATCTACATCATTGATTCCGTCACCATCTGCATCCCTGAAAAGGTCGTTTTTACCATCCTTATTTTTATCTTCATATCCAATAATCTCCCCTTTCGTATCCGTCTCTGCTTTCACAATTTCTGATGTTCCTTCCTTTTTTGTCTTCTCAACCGGATAGGAAAGTATGGGGACTATTAGAATCAAAACCATTACTATGATTAATCTTGTTCTCATTTTACTGCTCCTAAACCATTTTTATCAGAAAAGGTTACATCTGTCAAGCATTTTCTCTTCACCAGAGTTTCCATTTCAAACGGACTTTCACTCGCTCTCTCTCTCCCTTGCCAAGTACTATCTCTCTCATATATCTATAATAACATTTCTTGTTTAAAACAAGCCTGTGTACCCCTGGTGGAATACCTGTAATTACTGCAGGTGTCCTGCCAAAGTATCGTCCGTTAAGATAAATTTTCGCACCACTTGGCTTCGATACAATCTCAACTGCACAATAAAGTGGTGGGGGCGGAAATGGACACTCAACATACAGGTAACAAATATCGGTAGCATACGCACCCCTGTTTCCTTCAAGAATATCTTCTGTTATATTCTCTATTGCTTTCTCAGGATCACCTTCTACCTTAAATTGTGATTCTTCCTCTCCTCTGAAAACAGCAGGGATTCTCAAAGGTTCAGTTGAAGCAACTGCACAGATAAATTCCTCCCCCGGAGGTCCTTTAATTCTTAAACTATAATCATCGTTATCTGCTGGAATCTGATATGTTCTATTTGCCCTTATAAATCCTCTTCCCTCCTCTCGTTCAGGAAATATGAGGTGGAGGTTCCCATCTGTATCTATATCATAAATAATAACATATGCATTCTCAGTTGTTCTAAATGATATAAAAATAGGCTCTTCATCATAGTATACCGCCTCATCTCCCTTGTCTACTGATACATCAATTTCTAAATTGTACTCTTCCTGAGCCGTTGTATTAGCGAAAAGGACAAAAAGAGAAAGCAAGAAAAATAGCAACCTCTTCATCCCTATCTCCTCTTCCCACTCTTGCTTTTACTTGAAGGAGATTTTCTATTATTGCTTTTTGAAGAAGGATTTTTCTTATTAGATGAAGAAAAGCCTTTCTTGCTGGATGAAGAAAAGCGTTTTTTACTGGAAACTTTTTTCTTCTCATATTTTGCAGCATCCTTCTTTTTCTCTTCTTCACGCGGTTTCTTTTTTGAAACAGATTCTTTTCCTTTCACTCCACTTTTTTTACCATAATCCTTGTCAGATTTCTTTCTATCCTCTCCCTTAGGTTCTTTTTTAGAAACTGATTTCTTTTCTTTCACTCCCTTCTTTCCATCATAATCCTTGTCGCTCTTTTCTCTATCATCTTTCCCGAAATCTCTATCGTAGAGATGGATACGATGATCGTTTGCAACCTCAATAGGTTCTTTTCCTCCCTTTATAGGATCTGGCTTCATCGACTTTTTATCTTCATATTTTGTCTTTGATTTATCCCTGGGCTTTTTAACACTTCTACCTTTCTTTACGGGATCTGCTTTAGCAATTTCATAAATGCCCTTATCACGTTTTGGCTTGCTAACCTTTTTCCTATCTTTATACTTTCCGTAATCCTTCGGGGGTTTTGCATTGTTTTTCCTGTTATTGAAACTATATTCCTTACCCCCTCCTTCATATTTATTGGTCCTGTACGACTTATTTCCATTATTATAATTATCTCTCCACCTACCATATCCATCCCAGTAGTAATCACGGTAATGGTAGTCGTAGCAATAATGGTAGTCACACCAACCATAATGTTGGTAGTAGTGAGGTGGAGGATAGTACCAGTAAGGATTATAGCAGTAGTTAAAACAACCCCACCCGATCCAGAAACTTATATACCATCCAGGTGAACAGCAATAGTACGGTTCATAGTAACAACCCCAGTTGTAATCACAACAGTAGTCATCATAACAGTAAGGAGTGTACCAACTATAACACGGATTCCAAGAGTAATAGGAACGGTAGTATGGATACCAATGGTAGTTGCAAGCATTATAATATCCCCATGCCCAGGGAGGTCCAGACGACCCACATCGCGCCTCTGCCCTCTCAACCGAAAAGGAGAGAATAAGGACAGCAAGGCAAACCAATAAAAATATCTTCTTAATCATTTTTACCTCCTTCTTTTTTATTGATTATTGGTAATCTCTTTGCTTAAACCAGGAGGAGCAAGTTCTCTGTTTCCTTCGTCAACTTGATATGCCCAGTCAAACTTGCACCATCCGTCACCAAGTTCGATAATCCTGAATTTTGCATAGTGGTCATCCCTTGTCCAAACAATATATCCATGCCCCAGTATTAATTCCACCCATCCAAGATACGACCATCCTTGCTCTGGTGAATAATTAATGTCATCAATGTCATCCGTGTAACCAAAATCCTGTATGTCTGTGCCGGTAGCGCAATTCATATAATGAACACCATACAGTGTGTCATATTCATAATATTCATAATAGATATCTGTATGGCTGTTATCATAATGAAGAATAGATTCTGTAGAAAAATCGAATCCTGCTTCATCCGGGTCTGTAATATAGCTCTTGAGCATATCTGTACCTTCCGGTCTCGGTGTATCATATACAAGGTCGCCTGAAAGATCGCTTTCATTCCCTGCCATATCAAATGCACTCACTGCATAGTAATAAGTCTCTCCATTTATTACATTATAATCAACAAAGTATGGTGAAGATACAGTAGCCATAAAATCAAAAAAACCTGTTGCTGAATAGCCTCTGTAAACTTTGTATCCATCAAGATCCTCTTCTTGATTTGGATACCACTGAATATAGATCCTTTCATCTCCTGTTATGCTTGTTACTCCTCTCGGAACAGCAGGCGGTTCAAAGTCAGGTTCACAAATCCTGCAACATGAAACTAACATCAATATAATCAAAAACAATCCACAGCATTTTATTCTACTCATACAACATTCCTCCTTTCTTCTAACAATAAATATGGCAAGAATCATACCAGAATTAATTAATGTTCTAAATTCCTATTTTACGAAACTTATCATATATTCTCCTTTAGTATTCTTCCTTAATTGCACAATTTTTGTGCAATTCACCTGTTTCCATGCCCAAAAATTCAGAATTTACAGCCTCCATCCTTAATTTTCTGCTTGACAAATGAAGCTTGATACATTAATAATCCATAGTTGTGTATAAATATTTAACACCAAAAGGGAGATTTAAATGTTAACGCAAAAAGAGAGCGCTTGTAAGAATGTGATTACCGAAAAAATGAAAGAAGTCGCAAAAAAAGAGGGTATTACTCCTGAATCCATCCGTAATAAAATAGAAGAAGGAAAAGTTGTTATAGTATGCGGAAATGGAAGAAAAGTTCCAGTTGCAATAGGAAAAGGACTGAGAACAAAGGTAAATGCAAGTATAGGGACATCGTCCGACATTATTGACAAGGATATGGAGGTAGAAAAGGCACAAATTGCAGAGCAATCTGGAGCAGATACTCTGATGGAACTCAGCATAAGCGGGGATTTTGACCAGATAAGAAGGGATGTCCTAAAGGCTGTAAAAATGCCAGTTGGAAGCGTTCCTTTATATCAGGCTGCAATAGAATCAATACAAAAATTTGGCGCAATAGTCAAATTACCGGACGAATTTCTTTTTGAAACAATCGAAAAACAGTGTGAAGACGGAATTGGTTTTATGGCAATACATTGTGGAGTAAATAGATTAACCCTTGACCGCCTTCGGAATCAAGGCTACAGGCACGGTGGATTGGTAAGCCGTGGAGGAGCCTTTATAACGGCTTGGATAGTTCATAATAAGCGTGAAAATCCTTTATATGAAAGATTCGATGACCTTCTGAAAATTTTGAAAAAATACGATACCGTTTTAAGTCTTGGAAATGGAATGAGAGCCGGAGCAATAAGCGATTCAACAGATAGAGCTCAAATCCAGGAACTAATCATTAATGCAGAACTTGCCCAGAGGGCAAAACATGAAGGGGTACAGGTTATTGTGGAAGGACCAGGACATATCCCTATCGATGAAATCGAAACTAATGTAATCCTGCAGAAGAGAATGACAAATGAAGCACCTTTTTATATGTTAGGTCCAATTGTTACTGATGTCTCTGCTGGATATGATCATATCTCTGCAACTGTAGGTGCATCTCTTTCTTCTGCTTACGGAGCGGATTTTATATGCTACGTAACACCTGCTGAACACTTAAGCCTTCCCTTCCCCGAAGATGTAAGAGAAGGAGTTATCGCTGCAAGAATTGCAGCACATATCGGAGATACGATAAAATTAAAAAGACGTGATATGGATTTGAATGTTGCTACAGCGAGAAGAGACCTAAACTGGGAAAAACAATTCAAATTTTTTATAGAACCAGAAAAAGGAAGAAAGATAAGAGAAAGACATCTTCCAAAGGATCGTGAAACATGCACTATGTGTGGAAAATACTGTGCACTTAAAATTGCCAATGCATTCTTTACCGAATGTGAACCTGAAACATAAAAGAGATGAAGAATGCTATCTCACGCATCGCAGCCTACTTTGAATTACTCCGTCCTGAACTTATAATCATGGATCTGACACTTCCTATGGTAGCCTCTTTTTTAGCAGTATATCTATTAAATATGTACAGCAATCCTATTATCTTGTTAAAAATCCTCCTCGTCACCATAGGAGCATTCTGTGCTATTGTCAGCTCTTATGTTTTTAATGACTTTGTAGATATTGACATTGACAGGGTTAATCTTCCAAAGAGACCCCTTCCTTCAAAGAGATTGAAGCCTTCCGCAGCATTGATTTACTCCATTCTTCTCCTTGGTGTCAGTATCGTTATCTTCAGTTTTTACAGCTTACTCTCTGTAATTGTTGTAATAACTTCAACGGTAATAATTACTTCATATTCTGCCTATTTTAAACGCAAAACACCGTTGAGTTTTATACCTGTTGGAATAGCATACGGGCTCGTACCCATCGGAGTATGGCTTGCTTATGGAAAACTTCACTTAGCTGGTTTGCTGCTTGCAGGTATGATATGCGCAACAGACTGGGGATTTACCCTTTCTGGAGTTAGTAGAGATATTGCAGGTGACGAGAGGAGGGGAGCACCAACGATGCCTGTGGTGTTCGGAATCCCTTTCACTTCCCGTTTCGTGCTTGTATGCTGGATTATTGGAATTATATTTTCCATTATTATCTGGCGTGCTGCATCTCTTGGCTGGGTATATATATCAATTGCCCTTATTTCCGGCTCATGGCTTTTGTGGATGGCTTTCAGGTTTGTAAGAAAACCAATTCCTGAAGCAGGCGGGAGCTTTTTCATTCGGGCAGCAAATTATAGAAGCGTTTTATTTATTGGATTAATAGTCGATATTGCCACCAGAATTTACCGGAGGTAAAAATGGAATACGAAATTTATAAACTTCCAGGTCTTTCAATAAAAGCTAAGTTAAAAGATAATGATATTGAATTTACAGCAGAAGGATTCCTTAAACATATGGCGAATCCGATCGTTAAACAGATAAGCGAATATTTCTCTACCGAACGTCCAGCAATAGCAACAGAAGAAAAATATGTTCTTTCCGGATGGCTACCGTATATACCAAGCCCTGCATTAACGAGATTGCTATCCAACCAGGTAAAGATAAAAATGAACGGCATAAAGATACCCGAACAGATTTCGATCGCTGTCACCGGAAAATGTCCCTGTGACTGTATTTTCTGCTGTGCAAAAGGAATCAGGGCAGAACCAGAATTAACATTCGATGAGATCAAATCAATTATCGACCAGGGTATTGAGATGGGAACCCATCTCTTTACCTTCGACGGTGGTGAACCGCTTCTGAGAAAAGATATCTATGACATCATTTCCTATGCAAACTCTACCGGTTCGTTGACAGTTATGTTTACAAACGGACTGTATCTCGATGGCGATGTTGCACATAAATTAAAAAAGGCAGGTCTCGATACACTCCAGGTGAGTATAGACAGCCCCTATCAAGAAGAACACGACAAAATACGAAAGGTAAAAGGCATATTCAAAAAAGCAACTGCCGGCGCACAATCAGCAGTTGAAGCAGGACTCTTCGTCAGTCTTTACAATGTTGTACGAAGGACGAATTCCGACAGAAAAACACTCAATGACTTGCTCTCACTTGCAGAGAAACTTGGTGCACACGAGGTTTCCTTTTACGACATCCTTGCAATAGGAAAATGGCTGGAACGGGAAGATGATACATTAACAGATGAAGAACGGGAAAGTACCATCAAGTTCCACAAGGAAGTAAACCAGAAAGGGAATAAAGGTCCAAAGGTAATGGCATTCAGCTACTTCGAGAGTCCTGAAAGATTTGGTTGCATGGCTGGAAGAAGATGGATTCACTTTACTCCTGCCGGCGATCTTATTCCATGCTCCTATACTCCTCTTACATTTGGAAACATCCGTGAAACCTCGCTCAAAAATATGTGGGAAAAAGTGAGAAAACACGCTGAATATACAACCGAAAATAGAGCATGTATGATTCAGGATAAGGAATTCAGAAAACGCTATATCTATCCGATACCAAAAGACGCATCTCTTCCATACCCTATTGAAAAAATACAGTAAAATGAAAAATAGACAAAAGAACATTGATGAACGTTTAGGAGGTTTGGTACGCTCTTTCACCGATGAAATCGTTGAATTCTTGAAAACAATCCCATTTATTAATAAATTAATTCCATTCCTATCTCTCTTTGCTATGGCGCGTCCAATGATTATCGTAGTTGTTGTATTAACTCCTGCTGCAAGTGCATTTCTTGCAACAGATGGTTTTCCTCCATTTACAAAATCCGCTCTGGGAGTTCTCTGTCTTGTTCTGGCAATTGCATCAGCACATATATTCAACGATGTCTGCGATGAGGCGGTCGACCGAATAAACAAAAGAACCCAGAACAGACCACTTGTGCTAGGGCTCGTTAATAGAAAAACTGCCCTTATCACCAGTATTGTACTTTCATTTCTGAGTCTTGCAGTTGGATTACTTATTAATGCAATGTGTGCTTTGCTCCTTGCAATAGGTATTTTTCTGATATTCACCTATTCTGCAAAACTAAAAAAGACTAAAATCGGATTTCTTCCACCCGCACTTGCTGCATTTTTTATTCCACAGGGGGCATTTGCTGCATACAATGGATCTCGTGCATTTTCCTTGGTTGCAATCGTTATCGGTCTATCGGGATTCTTTTTTGAACTTGTTCCATACTGGAGTCAGACGATACCCGACATCGAAGGTGATAGAAAGCGTGGACTTAAAACGCTCGCTGTATGCATCGGAGCAAAAAGAACAGCATTCTTTATATTTCTTAGTTTTATACTCTGTCTTTTTTCCCTTTTCTATCTTTATAAAATTACCATTCTCTCAAGAGCATTTATTCTATTTACCAGTATTGGCGGTATTTCCTTGTTATTATTCATGTTGTGGTTTATATTCAAACCTTCACCAAAAAATGCACTCTTTGTTTACTCTCTCGCTTTACTCTTTATTGGAATAGTATCACTTATTATTATCGTAGAAACCGCCTATTTGAATATAGACAAGTATATTTTTTCCTTCGAAAAAACAGTATTATTCTTAAAGGAAAATTTACTTAATTAATTGTAGTGGCAGGGGTTAAATAATAAATTTCCATGGGCTCTTTACTTTACCAGTAAACATATCACTGAAGAACCTTCGCAATCCCACACACACTTCATTCAGGATCCCGAAAGGATGAAATGCAAAAGGTTTAATAAAAAAACCTCGCAATCTCGAAGTGTAAAGGCTCGATTCTCCCACGATACATCTTACCTGATGGGTACTCTTTCTTTGAACCGCCTGCCATTCCCTCTTTAATCTTTCTTCCTCGCGTTGACGGTTTCGCGCAGTAATCAAATTGTGTCTTTCGTGAAGTCGGTTCAATTCAATAGTAGCCTTATAAGTTGTTTCAATAATAACCGATCGTTCCATATCATACGTTTCGTAACCGAAGGACTGTGCCCACGAATATTGCCTCATTGAATTCCTGTAGTCTTCAAGTGTAGAGCAAAAACTCCTGTATCCATAGCGTTCAGGTTCGTCAAATGCACAGCTCCCTGGTTCGATATATGGAGCAAGAACTGAGATAAATGGAAAGAACCTTCCATCACGCCCAAAGCGGCTTAACAATTCTCCACAGTAATTAACTGTTTCCATGACCGAATCTGTATCCTGTCCGGGTAAACCAATGCCAAAAAAGATTCTCACAGCCTTGATCCCCGCATCCAGTGCTGCTCCAATCATCCCCTCAAGAGCATCATTTGTATAGTTTCTGCCAAAGCGCATCCTCAGATCTTCATCATGGCTTTCCGCGGACATCTGAAGGGTTACAGATCCAGCTTCCGCTGCAGCTTCGAAGAACTCCGACGGTGCGGGTTGAATCACCTCGATAGTCAGCGGATTATTAATACGGAGAGATTCATAGCGTTGAAATACCTCATGATAGTATTCCTCCCCTGGTTCCTGCAAATCAGACCCGATAAAGATCCTGCCTCTTAAAATCCTTGCAGCACTGGCAACGTCACGTATAACGGCACCTGGTGACTTGACGGCTGTTCTCTTTCTATTGAAAATATTCAGATAGGCATTTGCACTTCCACCACATATCAAGCAATTGTTGGAACATCCCCTCTGTGTCAATACTGCGGCTGATGGGTTGGTCAACCAATCACGGTATGGAATACTCAAAAGAACATTTACCGGGTCGATGTGCCTTGCAGCTGAACGAATGCCCCATGCATAATCCGTTCGATAGTCATCGATATTATCAGGAACCCACTCCAATCCTGTAGTCAGGATACTATCGTCATTGTCTCTCCATGCCAGGTTTGGAACCTCATTTAGGTTACCACCACCTATCAAAACATTCAGAAGACATAAGAACGGGTATTCCGTAGAATCACCGCGCATAACGAAATCTATATCAGGATAACTTAGAAGTTCACGCCAGAACGCGCTTGCCGTGAAACCCCCAACAACTATGTGAGTATTCGGGTGAATATTCTTGAAAATTTTGGCAAGCTCTAACACACCATCAGTATGGGTTGCCCAGTGGAGGTCTATTCCCACAATCCTTGCTTGAATACGTCTTATAATGGTTTCTGGTCGTATCGACGGCATAACCGCGTTAAGCAGTGCCAGATTACAGATGGATACATGGTATCCATGCCTTTCGAGGTACTCCCCTATTGATAGAAAACCAAGAGGATAAATCTCGAATGCTGCTGTGGAGGGAACAGAAGCGGCTATCATGTTGTGGAGCCCTAATCTCGTTGGACTTCGAAATGTTGCGGGAGGGTGTAAAAGAAGAAGGTCAACTGATTTCATATGTTTGGAAATATAACAAATATTA
>JAGMEZ010000243.1 GCA_023127905.1 Caldifarciminota bacterium | reverse complement strand
GAGAAAGAGAGAAGTCCGTAAACACTAGAAGCACCATCAATACCATAGTTCTTCACCCATATCTCCCAGTCAATCGTTTCACCAGGATTGATAATTCCATCACCATTTCCTCCTGCAACATCATCAATCGTCGATTTTAAATAGCTAACATATGGTCCACCAGAAATTACTGGCACATCAGCTTCATAACGATAGTAGTTTGCCTTTGTAACAGTCACCTTCATTGTATTAGGTGATGTCTGGGATGGTATCGTAATGTTTACGGAGCTGCCTGTACCTTCTGCAACACCGATAATCTCTCCATTAACAGTTAAAGCAATGATACTGGAATCGTTCGCTGTAACAGTGAAAGAAGTCTGCCCCTCTAATAGAACAGGCAGGTGCGAAACTGTAAGGCGCTGAGGCATCTCCGAATAGAGATTGATAAAAACATCTCCATGGTGATGGAAGAGATGATATGTGGGATTTCTTAATGAACCAGTACCGACAGTATCAGGAAACCACGATGCCTCAAGATAATACTTACCTGAGGTCATTGCCATACAAGGCATGAGATTATCATACCCAATCATATCAAAAAATGGATAGCCAACATCAAAATAAGCCCATAAACAATCAAACATTCCCCATATATAGGTATCATTAACAAAAGAATAAGAAACATTACTCGCCGCATTCACACCCAAGGCACCATAATCAATCCTGTGAAACTTCTCAGTGAAACACTCACCATCTGTCCAGTTATATCTACCAGTCAGACAGTTCGTTGAATTGACAAAGACAAACATCGTATTGGTAAGATTATCTAAATCAGAGTTACCATAATTTGGTTCACTCCAACCAGTCTCTCCACCATGATCGCGATGCTGAAGCATAAATGCACCTGAATTGATGGCTGCATTAACACCTGCAGCTGACCCATTGTCCCACCAACTTACACTATAAGGATTGAGAGTGTCTGGAAGCCAACCAACATTGTACCAGTACTGAATAACTGGACCAGAACCTGAACGTGTTGTCCATGGACCACCCACGATTGGATTTCCTGTGTTATTATACTGTCGTGCTGGATTTTTACCTAAACTGTTAATAAAGAAGTGCCGTGTCGTCTCTATACACAACTGAAACCAACGATCATCCTGCCAACCACAGGCAACTAAGGGATTATCATAAAAATTTGACGAAGTATATGGATTCCGTTCATAGCTCAAAAACTTATTTATCATTGTGCTCAAATGCGTTTCTGTCTGAGCTGTTATCCTTGCATGATGCAAATCAGGTAAATCATCTTCATCAACATCAGCATAGATATTATCCGATACACAAATATAATCGGAGTACGAATAGTCCGGTGACGTTATGCCATATAAATCTCCAGAGGAAGGATAATCGGAAAGTAATAAAAATGCAACTGGCGCAGGATCCCACCGATTGTAAGCATCATTTAAGAAACTCTCTATTTCAAAAGCACTGGAACCTCCAACCTCTGTCAAGGTAAAAACATCACAGGAAATACCCTGAAGCTTACGCCATACCTTAATCGTATCTCCCCATGCCTCAAATACTGCATCATCCGGTACTATGATGATATACTCATATCCATCTCGTGCCATGATACGCTCAGGTGA
>JAGMEZ010000242.1 GCA_023127905.1 Caldifarciminota bacterium | reverse complement strand
ATCTATGTTGCATTACCTCTGGTTGCTGGATTCTTTTCTCGAATTATAATTGTAAAGACTAAAGGGGAAGATTGGTTTAAACAAAAATTTTTGCATAAACTAACGCCTGTATCAATTTTAGCTTTACTGGTTACGCTTGTATTGCTTTTTTCTTTCAAGGGTGATATTATTTTGACAAAGCCCTTAACGATTCTATGGATAGCAATACCTCTTTTCATTCAAACAAATCTTATCTTCTGGTTAACTTATGGTGGGGCTAAATTGATAAGACTCAGGTTTGAGGATGCAGCTCCTTCTGCAATGATAGGTGCAAGCAACCATTTTGAAGTTGCTATTGCGACCGCAACGATGCTTTTTGGCTTGTCATCAGGCGCTGCTCTTGCAACAGTGGTTGGGGTTTTAATTGAAGTTCCTGTAATGCTTCTGCTTGTCAAAATCTGCTTACGGACAGAACACTGGTTTGCACCATGTTAATGATTTTAAACAATCAAACCAATAAAACTAATAGAACCTATTTAACCAAATGATTCTCTTGAGGTTAGAACTATTCTTCCGGTGGGTTTTTTAGACCGTTAACTTCTTTAAGGAACTCTTTTTTATCCTTAAAATCTCTATAAACAGAGGCAAATCTAACATATGCAACTTCATCTAACTCTTTCAATCTCTTCATAACCTCTTCACCAATCAGTCTTGATGGTATTGCCAGATTGCCAAGGTCGTAAAATCCTTCTTCGATCTCATCAACAATCTTTTCAATTTCTACCCTCATGACAGGTCTTTTATGTGCCGCAGTCATAATCCCAATAAGAAGTTTCTGCCTGTCAAAGGGCTCTTCTCTTCCGTCCCTTTTAACAACAACAAGAGGAGATTTTTCAACATATTCGTAGGTGGTAAACCTTCTTCCACAGTCAATACATTCCCTTCTTCTACGTACGGATTTACCTTCTTTACCTGGACGAGTATCGGTGACTTTATTATCTTCGGAACCACAGAAAGGACACTTCATAGGCTATCGCGGGAATAAGATTTCAAAGGAAAAAGGAAAAAGTTAAAAGGGAAAAGTGAATAAAAAAATAGATTATTTGATGTTTTCATCTTGAACTCTAAGATAAATAAAACTAGTAAGACATGTACAGTTACTTCTTGATAGATGTAAACTTGTTAACCTCATCATTGCAAATAACCATATACCTACAATCGCGTTATGTCAACACCTTTTTTGAACTACATTAATTAAAATCCGAAATTTAAGATTAAAGTGTTAAATAGTTAAACAGATAAGCGAATAAAATATAATTGACATGTTTCGATTTTCCTGATATACTTTTGCAATGGAAAGAAGAAATTATCTTTTTCTTTTTTATGAGATACTCAGAGTTGCCTTTGTCCCTTTCATAGTTGTACTCTTTATAGAATTCATTCTCAGATTTGGTATGGGTCCATTCATAGAAGAATTATCCTTTAACTTAGCAGTTTTTGCTTCAATCATTGCAATTTGTTCTTATGTGTGGATTAAAAGAGGTATTGTTTACGCATTTTTTCCTGTGATAGTATCGAGTGTCGTAATCGCATTATTCCGGAATGGTGAAATGTCATTAATTTCCAAGCTTATCCATTATTTTATATCAATACTTATACTTACATTTATTTCAGTACTTATTTATGCAATTTCAAAAGTTATAAGAAAACATGGTTCTTCTTATCATTACTTTATTCTCCAGTTTTTTTTAGGCATTTTTCTCTTTGTGTTATTTACGCCTCTTATTAATATTGCTTTAGGATTTTTGAATCCTCAAGTTACTATTATTCATTCCTTAGTGTCAGGAATACGTGATGGATTGGTATTAGGAAGTGGAGTTTCGATAATTGTTATAATTCTGTCACAGAAGCCGAATTAGTTATGGGCATACTGCTTCAATTTCTGGCAACGAAGGCACTTGCTCCAATACTCGGTTCTATTATCCTTTTGAGTATGGGGGAACACCCTGTTTCGCTTTCAAAACCTGAGGTTATTGCAAGTGGTGATTCACTGTTTATTTCAACAAAAGTAAATAATGGTTTTACAAAAGAGCTCTTAAAGATTATAAAGAGCGGTACACCTGTGAAGTTTAGATTGAAAGTGGAAGCAGTTGAGAATTTATACTATGTTCGAACAGTTCAGTACGATATTGCAAACAGGATTTATGAGATTAAAAATGGAAAGAGGAAAATTGACATAGAAGATGA
Organism: Caldifarciminota bacterium; assembly: GCA_023127905.1. Taxonomy (GTDB): domain Bacteria; phylum Hydrothermota; class E44-bin80; order E44-bin80; family E44-bin80; genus JAGMEZ01. The sequence goes on along the minus strand of JAGMEZ010000242.1, from coordinate 4,043 downwards.
GAAAGAAATGAAGGAGTATGTTTCAACCTTCTCCCGTATTTACGTCCCTAAGGAAAAGATACCTCCTTCAAATAAGATTACGATAAGAGTATCACTTGATCCTGTAGTGCTTGATTTTCTTGACGATGAAGAATTTGATTTGATGACTTTATGGGATTATAGAAGCCCACAGCAATCGATAGAAGTGAAGCCTGAAAGTCCTAATCCCTAAATCATAATGACGAAAAAAACAGCAATTCCCATAAGATTGCTTCATAAGAGAATATGAAAGTGTATTCGCAATGACAGACTAACGAACTAAACGATACTAACGATCTAACGATTAAAACGAAACGGTCTTTTAACCATTTTTGAGAACAATGAGTATTCGATTTAAGTTTATAATTTTAAATTTCGTAATAATTATTATTACAGTTATTCCTCTTTCGTTTTTTACACTGAGAACAACAGAATTTAAACTCGGGATGAAAGATATTCCTGGGATAGAAAAAGCAATAGAGAATGCTGTTCTGCATACGCCGGACGAAGAAGGAAAGGAAGAGGCAATAGAAGCTCTCAGAAAATACAGGCAGATGATGGCATTAATAAGACCGTTAAAAAGGGAATTTATTACCTTCACTATCCTTCTCAGTCTTTTTATCATCCTTTTTTCAACTGTACTAACGGTTCTTATTACAGTAAGGGTTACGACCCCGCTCAGAAAACTTGAAGAAGCAGCAAAGCGGCTCGCAAAGGGTGATTTTCCAAGGATTAGTGGGGTTCGTACAAAAGATGAGGTGGGAAATCTAATTAAAACTTTCAACAGAATGTCAGCTGCCCTTGAAGAGAGTAAAAAACGATTAAGAATTGCTGAACGTGAAGCGGCATGGAAGGATGCAGCACGAGCAGTATCCCATGAAATAAGAAATCCTTTGACCCCAATAAGATTAGCAACTGAGAGATTGAGGGAGAAAATGAGCAAGGGAGAAAAAAACATTGATGAAGTCATTCTGAATACGACAGGTATGATTTTGGAGGAGATCGAAAACCTTGATGGTATTGCAAAGAGTTTTTCAGAGTTTGCGAAACTACCTGAGCCACGCAAGAAGATGGATGATGTGAACGAAATAATCAAAGAGGTTGTTTTTCTCTATTCAGAGTATGAAGGGATTGAGATTAAGCAAGCTCTCGGGGAGAATATACCACAGTTTGCTATTGATCGTGATAGAATAAAAGAAGTTTTGATTAATATCATTAAAAACAGTATTGAGGCGATGGGAGGAGGAGGTACAATATGGATAACATCGGAGTTCAACGAAAAGGAGAAAAATTTAACGCTTTCGGTGAAAGATAATGGTTGTGGACTCACTGTTGACCCTTCCCTTGTTTTCATACCTCATTTTACAACAAAGGAGAAGGGAAGTGGACTTGGACTTGCCATATCAAAGAGAATAATAGAAGCACATAACGGAACGATACAAGTGAAAAGCAAGGAGGGAGAAGGAACGGAATTTACGATAACAATCCCAAAGAAATAGGGGAGACCTGACCCCTCTGAGGTGAGAGATGAAAAAGATACTTGTTGTTGATGACGAAAGGAACATTCAGAATATATTGAAGGAAGTTTTAACAGACGAAGGTTATTCTGTTACGACGACTGGGACAGGTAAAGGATGTATCGGGGCAGTTTCGAAGGAGTTTTATGATGCCATTATCCTGGATGTGAAACTGCCGGATATTGATGGTATCTCAATTATTAAGAATATAAAAGAGGTTTCTGGTGAAAGTGAGATTGTTGTAATATCAGGGCATGCTACCATAGAGATGGCTGTTGAAGCTATTAAGAGGGGAGCGTATGATTTTATAAAAAAACCACTTTCTCTCGAGAAGGTAAGAATTGTTTTGCGCCATGCTTTAGAAATGCATTCATTCAGAAAGGAGAAGCAGAACTGGGATAAAGAAATTGAAGAACGGTACCGGATGGTTGGGGATAGCAATGGAGTTCGAGAGGTAAAAGTTTTGATTGAAAAAGTTGCTCCTCTCGATAGTAAGGTTCTCATAATGGGAGAAAGTGGTGTTGGGAAAGAACTGGTTGCTTATGCCATACATAAGAAAAGTAACAGGAAAAATGCCCCTTTTATAAAGGTAAATTGTGCCGCCATTCCCACCGAACTTGTTGAGAGTGAACTTTTTGGATATGAAAAAGGTGCATTCACTGGAGCGGTGGGGAAGAAGATCGGAAAATTTGAATCAGCAGACAAAGGCAGTATTCTTCTTGATGAGATAGGGGATATGGACCTTGCAACCCAGTCAAAGGTTCTTCGCTTGATAGAGACAGGTGAGGTAATACCTTTGGGGAGCGCTAAATCACTTAGTATTGATGTCAGGATAATTGCATCAACGAACAGGAACATAGAAGATGAAGTGAAGAAAGGTAATTTCAGGGAGGATTTATTCTTTAGACTCAATGTTTTTCCTTTAAAGGTTCCACCTTTGCGGGAGAGAAAGAATGATGTGCCTTTACTTGTAAATTATTTTGTAAACGATGTGGTTTCTAAGTCTGCAATTGGTCATAAGGAATTCTCAAAAGAAGCAGTAAATGTGTTGATGAATTATGATTTTCCGGGGAATGTCAGAGAACTGAGAAATATTGTGGAACGACTTTTAATATTAAAGGAAGGAGAAGAGATTAAAGAAGGTGATGTGAAATCACTATTAACAGATATCGGGAGTGGAAAAGAGACCTCTCTCTTACATCAGCCATACAGGGATGCAAAGAGAAATTTTGAAAAACTCTATATAGAGGAAAAACTAAAAGAGAATGACTGGAATGTATCAAAAACCGCAAAAGAACTCGGGATAGAAAGACCGAACCTCTACAGGAAGATGAGGGAACTAAAAATTGGACAGAAAGAGTGAAAGAGAGTTATTTAGTTATTAGGTTTTTGGGTAATTAGAAAATGAGATTGATTTCCTTGAAACTTATTGTCTAATTTCTAATTGTGGTTTTTGGGAAGTAGTGTTTGAGGATTTCCTCTGCTGTTTTTCCTTTCTTTGCCATACCCTTTGCTCCCCACTGACACATTCCCAGACCATGTCCGAGCCCTTTTCCCTTGAAATGAAAACAAGTTTCTTTTTTCTCGATAGTAAACCATGAACTCCGCAGTTTATTCCATCCAAATTCTCGTGCAAACTTCATTCTGAATTTCCATCCCGACTCTTTTTCTCCATTCACTTTTATCTCAGTAACCCTTCCATCAGGAGATCTCGTCAAAACATGGAGTTCCTTAAATGGCGCATCTTCATATGAAAGATTCCAATCCCAACTATAGTGTGGAGAATCTTTACAATAATTAGAATCAGAAACACTGATAAGGGATTCATTCGTTTCTTCAAATATGGACGAGAGGTTTGCTGTTTTTCCCCCACATGTCGAATGATAATAAACCTCTGCAAGTTCATTGCCTGCCCAGATAAATATGCCCTCTGTTTCCCGAACAGCTCTTCTTGATGCTCCTGTTTCACTCTCTTTTCCTTTATATACCTGGCAGTGGGTTAAATCACAGAAATCATACTGGATATGACGTTTCAGGTTTTTGAACAGGTAGGTTCTTGAAACAATAGCTTGTGCCTTTTGTGCCTCGAATGACGCCTTACCCATTTCTGCGCCGATAACGCTTGTCAGGTAACCGTCGATAGGAACTCTGTTGATAATAACCAGTTCATTAATGAGAGGGTAGACCTTTAATGTTCCCCTGTATGTCCTTTTTATCTTATCTTTTATTTCAATCGTTGTTTCATCCTTGGAAAAAAATGTTGATTCTTTAAGGCCATTTACAATCAGATGATTGTCGATGAGTTGAATGGAAAATGTATCCGATAATGTTGTTACTATTAATTCCTGTGGATGAAATATTTCAAGCACGCGAACATCGATGGTCGAGACTGCATTGGGAAAAGAATGAAGACAGATAGTAGGAAGTAGGTAGTAAGCAGTAAGCAGAAGAAAAATGAGATTGCTTCGGAAGAAATTATGAAGGGTTACTCGCAATGACACCCTATTT
>JAGMEZ010000241.1 GCA_023127905.1 Caldifarciminota bacterium | reverse complement strand
AGTTCCCAAAGCAGTAACATTACCCGTATATTCAGGAACATCAAAACTTACTCGCACGTGGCTCTGTGCGCCTAAATGATAAATCTCATCAGGCTTTATATTATAAATAATGTTTGTAAGTTGACTGGAATCTGAAAGGTCCCCATAATGCAATAATAATTTCGTTTCTGGAAGGTGTGGGTCCTGGTATAAATGATCAATCCGGTCAGTGTTAAATGTGCTTGACCTCCGTATTATTCCATGGACTTCATATCCCTTAAACAAAAGAAATTCTGTAAGATATGAACCATCTTGACCTGTAATTCCTGTAATTAATGCTTTTTTCATTTTTTCTTCAAGTTATATTCTTAATTCAGCTTTTGGTTTATCTTTCACTTACTCTTTTCCACTTGTTGCTTAATCCAAGGATAAGTCAAAGAAATTCCTTCCTTAAGAGATATCTTTGCTTGCCATCCAATAGAATAGATACTCGCATTACTGAAGTTTCTGGATTGAACACCAACAGGACCATCGATCCATTTAATACTAACTTGTTTCCCTGCTACTTCTGCGGTTATATCTATTAGTTCCTTTACAGAGACGTATTCTGGTGACCCGATATTAACTGGGATTTTCAGATCAGATTGCATCAGCAGGTAGATACCTTCTATCATATCGCTTATATATGTGTAAGATCGGATCGCAGTTCCATCTCCCCAGGCTTCTATAATCCCCCCATCCTTTGCCTCTGCTATTTTGCGACACATTGCAGCGGGTGCCTTCTCTCTGCCTCCGGTCCATGTTCCTTCTGGACCATAAGTATTTTGGAAACGTGCAATTCTGACTTTCACTCCATAATGCCTGCTGTAAGCCAAGGCTATCCTTTCTGAGTAAAGTTTCTCCCAACCGTATTCATTATCAGGATAGGCAGGATATGCCCCATCTTCGTTCAGTTCAGGTTCGCTTGGATTCATATCACGGTAGACACAGACCGACGAAGAAAAAAAATATCTAGGAATGTTAGAAGTGGCTGCTGTATAGGTCATATTAATGTTAATTAAAGCATTGTTATGCATAATCTCACATTCAGAGAAATGGATAAAACCCATACCTCCCATGTCAGCAGCCAGTTGATAAACTTCATCAAAAGTTCCATTTGTTAAACTCAGGGCAGTCACGCAGTTATTTACCTCTCGTAAGTCGATAAGCAAAAATTCATCAGCTAATGAACGAGCAAATTCATGGTTTTTGATATCTACACCACGGACCCAGTATCCTTCTTGTTTGAGCTTTTTTACTAGATGTCCTCCAATAAATCCTCCTGCTCCACAAACTAATGCTCTTTTCATTCAGCCTCCTTTCTGTTTAATTTGTAGATGAGTAAATGAGGCAAAACGCTTCGCTGTAAACAAACGTTAACACTGTAATAGAACATTTCATTGTAAACTAACGCTTCCGCCTACGCTCAAGGCTTCTGCGGACAGGTCGCTGTAAACAAACCCCGTAGAACGGGGCAGGCGAACTTCTGTTGTAATTAAATCCCCCTCAATCCTCCACCTGCGCTAAAGCTTCGGTGGACAAGTCTATCTGCCGAAGCCTTGGCGAAGGCAGACCCTTTTTCAAAGGGGGAGGTATTAGTTTGCGAGGCAAGATGCCTCGCCTGTTGAATGGGAATGCTGCGAAAGAATAATTGTATATTCATTGTGTATTCATTGTTATTGATTGTTTTGGTTAATGATTAAATTATGAGAAACTATGGGATGTAGGATTAAGAGCATACAGCTGACAGCTAACAGCATACAGCTAACAAATTTAGTGATTGGTTGAATTGGTTACAGGAATTTACGGCAACGTCGCAAAAACACCCTTACCCCTGAAACAGTACTGAAACAACCCATGAAACAAGTTCAGGGCATGGTTCAGCACATGGTTCAGAATTGCAATTTTAAATCCCCCTTAGTCCCCCTTTGCTAAAGGGGGAAATGGTTGGAGATAATGCTTTTTCAAAGGGGGAGGTATTGGTTTGCGAGGCAAGATGCCTCGCCTGTTGAAGGGTTCAGGAAATTTACTTCAATATGTGGAAGTCGACGCGGCGGTTCTGGTTACGTCCTTCTTTTGTACGATTGTCACCGATTGGTTTCCGCTCTCCGTATCCCTGCGCAGAAAGCCTTGATGCGTCAATATTATGCTTTTGAATCATATAATCACGGACGGATTTTGCTCGGGCATCAGAAAGTTTGAGGTTGTAAGCGTCGCTTCCAACAGAATCAGTATGTCCCTGAAGTTCCACCTTGATATCCGGATGTGTCTTTAGAATATCTGCAGCTTCATCAAGTATTGGGTAAGACTCAGGTTTGATAATTGCCTTATTGAAATCAAATTTTATTCCCTTCAGGGTTATAACTGCCCCACGCTTTACCATTCCTATCTCAACCTCTGTCTTCTCATTAGATTCAATTACTTCTGGATAGTATCCTGTCTCATAACCTTCAGCTTCTGCTTTTATCTCATAGACTCCCGGCTCCAGGTTATTGAATTCGAATAATCCGGTGATTTCTGATGTTACCGTAAGTTCTATCTTAATTAACGACAATTTCGCTACAACAGGCGCTTTTGTCTCGATATCAAACACATTCCCAATAAAATCACCAGTTTCTCGTTCTTTCCTTTTCATTCTGAATTCAACGTAGGTGGTCTTATCTGAGGTAACAGTTACTTTATTGCTTAGATTGATATATCCTTCCGACAATGCATATACTTCATAAATTCCAGGTTTTAGATCGTCAAACCTGAAGGTTCCTGTTTCAGATTCTGTTATCACCTTTGGTCTGTCAGTGTAGAGAATACGCACTGTCGCAACAAGACAAGCATTTTCTTCATCAGTCACAATTCCTGCAATTATCCCTGGTTTTACTTCTTTCTCACCCTTTATTCCTACATATGAGATTGATGCTGATATCCTTGGTGAGAATTTCAATCCAAACTG
>JAGMEZ010000240.1 GCA_023127905.1 Caldifarciminota bacterium | reverse complement strand
TTAGCTTGTTAATATCTTGCTGAGAAGAAAAAGAAAGGAAAAGATAATTGACTGATAAACTTTTGATAGTAGAATCACCAACAAAAGCGAGAACGCTCGATAGATACCTCAGTGGAAAAGGTTACAATATTATTTCCTCAAATGGGCATATTATTGACCTTCCTAAGAATAAATTAAGTGTTGATATTAAAGATAATTTTAAACCAACATACGATGTTATTAAAGGCAAATCAAAAATCGTAAAAATGATTAAAAAGGCAGCTAAAAATGCCACAAATATCTTCCTGGCAACGGATCCTGATAGAGAAGGAGAGGCAATTGCATACCATATAAACCAGGTAATTGATGAAAAGAAGGTGCCTTTTAGAGTACTCTTTCACGAGATTACAAAGGAAGCCATAGAACAAGCACTCCTGGATCCAGGCTATATAAATTTAAACCTCGTAAAATCACAACAAGCAAGAAGAATACTGGACCGTCTTGTTGGATACCAGATTAGCCCATATCTCTGGAAAACTGTAAAGAGGGGATTAAGTGCAGGACGGGTTCAAACTGTTGCATTACGTCTTATTTGCGAAAAAGAAGAGGCAATAAGTATCTTTGTAAAGGAAGAGTTCTGGACAATCGAAGCAATCTTTGAGAAAAAAAGTGATGGACAATTTAAGGCTTCACTTGTTAAAATTGCAGACAAAAAACCAAAGATAGAATCTGAAAAAGAAAGCGATTCGCTGATTTCCAAAATAAAAAAAGAAGAATTTAAGGTATCAAAATATGAGAAAAAGAATGTCGAAAAATCTCCACCGCCACCATTCATTACAAGTAATCTACAGCTTGAGGGATCAAAAAGATTTAACTTTTCAGCAAAACAAACAATGGTTATAGCACAGCAATTATACGAGGGCATAGAACTTGGCAAAGAAGGACCCGTTGGATTAATTACATATATGAGAACAGACTCTTTCAGGGTTTCTGAAAAATCACAGGAAGAGGCAAGAAAATTTATAAAAAATAAATTCGGGGAAAACTTCATTCCTAAATCAAAAAGAATTTATAAAGCAAGAAAGGGCTCACAGGAAGCACATGAAGCAATCAGACCAACCTCTGTATTAAGAACTCCAGAAAGTGTTAAGCCGTATTTGGATAATAGGCAGATGAAACTCTATACAATTATCTGGAATAGATTTGTTGCATCACAGATGGCAAACGCAATCTATGAAACGGTTACTACTGAAATAGAAGGTGGAAAATTTCTCTTCAGGGCAAACGTACGGAAACAAATTTTTGAAGGGTTCACTAAATTACTAAAGCAAGATAAGAAAGAGGAAGAAATGATTATTCCTCATCTCACCCCGGGGGAGATAGTCAAATTAATTTCGCTCACTAAGGGTCAACATTTCACAGAACCACCAAAAAGGTATACTGAGGGTACACTCGTCAAACAACTTGAATCAAAGGGAATTGGAAGACCGAGTACCTATGCGCCAATAATCAGCACAATTCAATCAAGGGGATATGTAAAAAAAGAAGATAGAACACTAATCCCCACCGAACTTGGAAAAGTTGTCATTAAAATTCTAATCGATTATTTTGAATCAATTTTTAATTATGATTTTACAAAAGAAATGGAAGAAGAACTGGATGAAATAGAAGATGGTAAAAAAGATATTCTTACTGTTTTAAACGACTTTTACAAACCCTTCACTATCATGCTTAATAAGGTTGAAAAAGAGGTTGTAAAGATAAAAAAGAAAGTAGAAGAGAAAACCGATGTAACTTGTGATGTTTGTGGAAAACCGATGCTAATTAAATGGGGAAAATTTGGAAGGTTCCTTGCTTGTTCAGGTTATCCTGAATGTAAGAATACAAAACAACTTGATGAAGAAAAAATTGAAGAGAAATGCCCGAAGTGCGGCGCTTCACTTGTCATTAGAAAAGGCAGATTTGGAAGATTTATCTCCTGTGAAAATTACCCCAAATGTGATTACTCCACTTCAGTTAAAACAGGTGTTTTGTGCCCAAATAAAGGATGCGATGGCGAACTGGTCGAGAAAAAAACAAAGAAAGGAAGGACCTTTTACGGATGCAACAGGTATCCAGAATGTAAATTTGCCCTATGGGATAAACCGGTTACTAAACAATGCCCTCACTGTAACAATCCTTTTATGGTTGAAAAATATGCACGATCAGGAATTTACTTACTCTGTCCTAAATGTAAATCAAAAATAATTGAAGATGAAAAGCCAGGTACATGACTGCTGTAATACCTTAACCGATCTTTTCTACCTTCGAATATCAAAAATCAAACCCTTTTCATGGGGATTTCAATTTTAGTTGCAATTTCAGCTAATGTTGCTATAAAATACACTATGAGATTGTTTTTCAAGAAAAAAGGGGGACTTATTAGAGGGATGTTCTTTAGAAAAGTGGGACTTTTGGAGCGGGGGGAAAGAAAAAAATATCTCTGTGTACACTTCGCATTCACTCAGCACATGCTCTGTGGTGAATCTTTTCACAG
>JAGMEZ010000024.1 GCA_023127905.1 Caldifarciminota bacterium | reverse complement strand
AGCCTTTCACTGAAGAAATTCTTACTGAACAAGAACCAAAAGAAGTAACAACAGAGAAAATTACACAAGATACAATGGTTGAAGAGGAAATTATCACAGAAGAGGACAAAATTGAAAAAGAGGCTAAAAGACTTGCTCGTTCCCTCATCAAAGATATTCTTCTTTACCATGGCGATAAAGTTGAGATAGGCTTAAGGCAGGGGAATCTTGCTCAACTCATTGGAGACGAGATAAGAAGATCGTGGAAATTTTATAAAGATAACTTCCCACTTGAAAAAACAGGCGGAGTAAATTATTTCAAGAATGCTCTGAATGAAATAATTGGTAAAGGGAAACCCATTTTCAAATAGAAAATTAACACATATTTATGCTTCTTTTTAAAGGGAGGTCCAACTAATGAAAAAGAACCTCAGATGGAAATTTATATTTTTCTTAATCGTGCTTGCTTCCGCTCTATGGCAGTTATCATATACATTCCGCTACTCGCAAATGTCAAATGAAGAACTCGCCAACTTAGATCCTAAAGAGAGAAAAAAACTTGAGGATAGAACTATTCACCTTGGTCTTGATCTCAAAGGAGGTATGCATCTTATTCTTGAAGTTGATAAATCCAAACTCAGCGATGAGGAGAAGAAAGGTGCAACGGATAGAGCCCTGGAAATTATTAGAAACAGGATTGACCAGTTTGGTGTTTCAGAACCAACAATAGAAAAACAGCAGGGAGCAGACAGGATTTTGATCCAACTACCAGGAGTTGCTGATAGAGACAGAGCTAAGGAGATTATTGGAAAAACCGCACTTCTTGAATTCAGGCTTGTGGAAGAAAGAGAAGCAGAACAAAACCTTCTTTTAAAAATAGATGAGCATCTGGCTCAGGATAAAGGAGAAGACACGTTGGTCTCTGAATCAAATCCACTCCTATCTAATATTGAAGTAATACGAGGTAGTTTTTTTGTACTCACTGATTTCAAACAAGAAGTCGATGACTACTTAAAAAGAGAAGATGTAAAGAATCTGATACCAAGGGATAGAGAATTTCTATGGGCAAAGGCAGAAGAAATTGAAGGTAGAAAGATGTTTTCCCTTCTTCTTGTTCACTCTGAACCCGTTTTAACTGGAGCAGCAATACTAACAGCAGATGCTGGAATAGGAACTGCGAACAATCCTATGGGAGTGAAGGTCGATTTAACGATGACAAGAAAAGCTCGAGCAAAATGGGCTGCAATTACAGGAGCAAATGTAGGCAAAAGGATTGCAATTGTACTTGACGATATTGTCCAATCTGATCCTGTTGTGAGAGAACGTATACCAAGCGGTCGATCTGAAATTACCTTAGGAAATGCTACAATGGAGGAAGCGAAGGACTTATCTGTTATTCTCAGAGCCGGTGCTCTTCCAGCTCCAGTAAAAATCGTAGAGGAACGTTCGGTTGGACCTTCACTCGGAACTGATTCGGTAAGAAAAGGAGTCAGATCTATCGTTATTGGTGGAGCAATCATTATCGTCTTTATGCTTATCTATTATGGTCTATCAGGGTTTGTTGCAGATTTTGCACTTTGCCTGAACCTTTTATTCATCCTTGCTATCCTTTCTGCATTCAAATTTACTCTTACCCTCCCTGGGCTTGCCGGCATAGTACTAACAGTAGGCGCTGCAATAGATGCAAATGTCCTTATATTTGAAAGGATAAGAGAAGAATTACGCTCAGGTAAGACCGTTGGGTCTGCAATATCTTCGGGGTATCAGAAGGCATTCGTTACCATCCTTGATGCAAACGTTACAACCTTTATAATCGCTGTCATTCTCTATTTCTTCGGAACGGGACCAATCAAGGGTTTCGCAATAACTCTTGGAATTGGCATACTTGCTAACTTCTTTACTGCAATCGTCGTAACCAGAATGATATTTGATTTTGGTACTGGTGTTTTAAGAATAAAAAGGATTTCAATATAGGAGCTATTTATGATACAAATACTTAAGGGAACACATTTCGACTTTATTAAAGCAAGGAAAAAAGCGTTTATTGTGTCCCTCGTTCTTATAGTTGTTGGAATTATATTTTTAATCATAAGAGGGGGATTGAATTATGGTATTGACTTTTCCGGAGGATCTTTAATTCAATTGCATTTTGAAAAACCTATCTCAACAGCAGAGATAAGAAAAGCCCTGAGTGAAATCGGTTATACAAATGTTCAGATTCAGAAATTCGGAACAACACATGACTTCCTTATAAAGACAGCTTTGTTTGAAAGCTTCGTAACCGATTCAGTTGGTCCAAAAATAATTCAATCAAGTATCGAGATGGAAAAAGGAACAACAAAGAGTATCATTATAAAAGCAATAGCTTCAGATAAAATGACAGGAAATGCCGTAATTAGGGCAGTTGAACTCTTTTTCGATTCCCTTGGTGAAGAAGGTAATGGCATTGAAATGAGTGGTATCGATATCTTTGATACCCCCGAGGAAGAAGTTGTTGCTACCGTTCCTATTTCTAACTGGGAATCCAATTCAACCCACATAATTTATATAAGGGCATCTGATACAAATGGAAATTGGGGAGAGAGGAAAAAAATTATTGTAAATTTTTCTGGTGATGGAATATTAGTTCCCGAAGGTGCATCACCAGATGAGATAGAAAAACTCGACTCAGAAAAACAACAACTACAGACCTCTGGTTTTATGATAAAATCTGAACTCGAAGATATTTTTCCTGATAATCCACCACGTATTGACCGGGAAGAGATGGTTGGACCTGCGGTTTCAAAAAATCTCCAATGGAAAGCGCTCTGGGTAGTTCTTGTCGGAATTGTCGCAATTCTCATATATGTAAGTTTCAGGTTTACATTCAGGTTTGGTATTGGTGCAGTTATTGCACTGTTTCATGATATTATTATAACGATTGGCATACTCTCAATAATGGGAAAAGAATTTACCATTCCAATTGTTGCTGCTATTCTCACAATTGTTGGATACTCAATCAATGATACTATTGTAATATCTGATAGAATACGGGAAAATCTCAAGCATTTAAGAAAAACAGATTACGGAGGAGTAATCAATACCAGTATAAATCAAACACTCTCAAGGACGATTATCACATCTCTTACCACATTCGTCGCATTATTTGTTCTTTTTCTTTTTGGTGGCAAGGTAGTCCATGATTTTTCTTTCACCCTTCTTGTTGGAATAGTTATTGGTACTTACTCTTCTATTTTCGTTGTTGCTCCTATTGTATATGAGTGGGAAATGAAGAGCCCGACTCGAAAAAAGAAATAAGATGAGTAGAATTGAAAAAACACTTATGCCCGGAGAAATTCTATTCTCAGATGGTGACCCACCTGACTCTGTTTATCTCATAAAAGAAGGCGAGATAGAGATTTCGAAGGGAGAAGGCACTAAAAAAAGGGTTCTCGCTATATTAAAAGAAGGTGATTTCCTGGGTGAAATGGCGGTGATTGACGGAAAACCCCGTTCAGCAACAGCTATGGCAATAAAAGAAACACTCCTTTTAACACTTGATACAGAGGATTTAAAAAAGGAAATAGAAAAGGACCCAATGATTGGTGCCCTCGTTTTTACCCTTATAAAAAGGCTGCGTAAGACGGATCAGAAACTCGCAGAATTCGAATAAAAACAACAGAAACCACAGAGGACACAGAGAAAACTAAAGAATTATAGTTTTGCTATAACTTTTTTCTTAATCCTCTTTGTTTTACTTTTTATCCGTTTCAATAAAACATCTGCTTCAGCTTTTATCGATCTTTTAAATTCCTCATCTTTTATATTACCTAAGTTTATAATCACATTTAAATAACCACCTTCACATGCTGCATCTGCCATAATCGCTGC
>JAGMEZ010000239.1 GCA_023127905.1 Caldifarciminota bacterium | reverse complement strand
TTAGCCTGCGAATTTAACTACCACAAATATAGTAAGTTACGCAACCTAAAGGTTGCGGCTACAATGTGGAAATTCACATTTTGGCACAGTCTCTAAAGGTTGCGGCTACCTTTCAAACAACTCAATTCATACATTATTTTGGAGTTGAACGATTGAAGGGATAAATGAGAAAGAATATAAGAATGAGACTAACAAAATTAAGTATACTCACTTCAAAGCAGGTATATGGAATACCAATTATTGGAATGAGGAATATACTTACAATAAGTGCACCAATACAGGAACCAACAAGATCAAACCCGTAGGTTACGCCTGCAGAGACACCTTTCGTTCTTCTTGTTTTAATAAAGAGTTTATTCGCAAGGGGAAACTGAAATCCTCCAATAATTCCCGGTATCACAGGGAGGAACGGAAAAATTATGTTTGAACCAATATAGTTTGTAAAGTCATTCTTTATCCTGGCAAAGAGAAGAAAAAGAAGTGGAAGAACAAGAGGGTATATAACAATTGAAATCTGAGTAAACAAATATGTTCTCCCTGTCCCTTTTCCTGCCCTCATCATTCTCGTGACCCACAACCCCCCCAGGATTAAACCCAGCATATAGGAGGTGAGTATGAGAGATAGTTTATAAAAGACATAACCGTACAGAATCTGGAATGAGATAAGTGTAACAACCTGGAACGTTATCTCTGCAAAACCCGTCGTCGCAATAGGTATGAGAATTCCATACGAGGATTTCTTCTTTCTGATTAAAAGAATTGGTATTAAGAGAACAACTGACACTACAAGAAGAGAAATCCATGTTCTCCTTTCAGTAACTGACTTCAGGACTCTCCGTGTCAAATATCCTGCTTTCGAGAAATATGTGCTCCAAAAAACCATGTTGTAATAGTACGAGATGGGTCTGAAATCACTGTTTATCCTCACAGGTTTTTTTGTTGTCAGTCTCTGGAGTGTATACTCAAACCGATCAAGCGAAAAATCTGCAAAAAGGTAATACTCACGAACATATTTTGTCTCTATTCTCCTCTCCCTTGCTCTTTCAAGCAACACCTCCCAGTTTTTAGTGAGTACACCTTCTACTTTAGATGCCAGAAAGAAATTGGTTTCACCAGGTGTTATAATAACATCAGCAAAAACTTTCTCTAAGGTTTCTTTAAGACTAAGATAGAGTTCTTTTGCTTCCTCACTCATATAGTTAGGATTGGAATAAATAGAAAAACAAATTATCCCTTCATCTGAAAGTATCCTGTTTATCTCGGTGAAAAATTCAACCGTATAAAATCTATTTGTCTGTGCAGTGTGTGGTTCTGGAAGGTTGAGAATTGCAACATCATACACAGATTCAGTTCTTTTAACAAAGAGCCGTCCATCTATATTTATAATATGCACCATGTTCTCCATAATCGAATCATAACCGAGGTGTTTTTTAGCCAATTCTATCAAAAGAGGATCAATTTCAACATAGTCAACCCTTTCCACTGGATGCTTCAATATTTCTCTCATTATCCCACTCATCCCTCCTCCAATAACCAGAATAGATTTCGGTTCTGGATGTTCCAGCAAAGGTATGTGTGCTCTCATCTCGCTCGTAGCCGTATCAGGCACTGTAAATGAAAGAATACCATTCGTGAAGAAACTAACAGCATCATCTCTTGAAACAACAGTTATATTTTCATAAATGGAATTCTCAGACGTAATAAATTTATATGTCTTCCACTGTTGCTGTAAGGTGTATAGGCGTAACTTCTGCATATTTAACGATAGGATAAAAGAAACGAGTATAAAAAAGGAGGATATATAGACAATAATCCTTGTTTTTCTCCACCCGAGTAGGAATGCAAAAAGAAGGTTAAGAAAAGAAAGCAACAACATTATCATAAGTCCTGGAAGAAATCGTATAAGTAAAAAACTTGCAATAAACCCACCAAGAGTAGCCCCCATGGCTTCGAGCACATAAACATAGCCTATAGGAACTGCTTTCTCTAATTCATCACTCTTAAAAATCTCGCATCCAAGTACAAACATAGTTCCACCAAGAAACGTTACGGGACAAATTATACAAAAACTTGAGAGTATCATTGGTATTATTCCAATTATCTCTCCGGACACTACCTTCAATATTCCTGGAATAAAACGCACAATAATAAGCGAAACTGGAAGGAAAATGGAAAGCAGAATCTCTCCCAATGTGAAAACAAGGAGTTTTCTCCCTATTCTTCTTATTAGAAATGGTCCCATGATGAGACTTCCTATCCCTCCCCAGAAAAGCCATCCAGCAAGTGTAACACCGAGCGAAAGCTCATTACCGTAGAAAACAATAAGTAGTTCCCTCATGAGAACGACCTGAGAAACAATGGATGAAAAACCTACAAAGGCAATTGCAGATACAATAACCGCATCGAATTTTCTATTTCTCATACATATATTTTACACAAATATTTCTAATATGTAAAGAAAAAAGAACAATTAGAATGTTATTAAAACAACTAACAACAAAACACCTTCCATAAAAAATGAAGGAAAATTTCAAACTTGACTTTCAATAATTTCTTTGTTATAAGTATATTTATGTTAAGCAGCATATACACAATAAACAACATTAGAAGGATAAAAGTGGATAACAGAGATTGGAGGAAATTTTGATGAATAAGTCTATATTAACCTATCTTTTTTTAATATTATTCTTTATAATCCTTGTCTCCACCACATGTATACATAAACAACCAGCATTAAAAGAACCGGGTTTTCCTGAAGCTTTTATTCCAGATGGAATCGGAGTAAATATCCACTTCTTAGGTATACCTACAAAGGATATGGCACTCCTCACCGAAGCCAACATAAAACTTATCAGAGTGGATCTTACATGGGCACAGGTGGAAAGAGAAAGGAACGAATATAATTTCTCGAATTTCGACCAACTCGTTGATGCATATGAGAAGCAAGGAGGGAGAATACTTTTCATCCTTGACTATAAAAACAGATTATACGGAAAGGAAAAATCAATAAAGACTGATGAACAGAGAAATGGATTTGCAAGGTTTTCCCAGGAAGCGGCAAAACGTTATAAAGACAGGGGAGTCGTCTGGGAGATCTGGAATGAACCGAATATAGCAAAGTTTTGGGGAGAAGAGCCAAATGTGGACGATTATATGGCATTGGTTAAAATTACCTGTGATGCCATCCGGGAAGCAGACCGCAATTCTATAATAGTTGCTCCAGCTACAGTAGGTACAGATATTAAATTCATTAAGGGATGCGCAGAGTTGGGGTTGTTTGAGCTTGTTGACGGAATTTCTGTTCATCCATACCGGAAAGGTGGACCTGAGTCAGTTATTAAGAGTTATGAAAGCTTGCGCAATCT
>JAGMEZ010000238.1 GCA_023127905.1 Caldifarciminota bacterium | reverse complement strand
CTCCCTAGCTCAGGGATTTATGCCTTTGTTGCGGACCTCTATTATGGCGTTCGGGTGATAGATGTTTCCGATCCCACAAGTCCAATTGAGGTTGCCTTTTATGACACCCCGGGTGATGCCCGAGATCTTTATATATCAGGTAATTATCTCTATGTTGCCGATGGAGGAGCCGGCTTTCGCATCGCCGACATTTCGGATCCCACGAATCCAATCGAGGTCGGTTTTTATGACACGCCCGGTTATGCTTGTGGCGTTTATGCCTCGGGAACCCTTGCTTATCTTTGTGATCAACCCGATCTTCGTATAATCGATGTCTCGGATCCAACAAATCCAACTGAACTGGGTTGTTATTCTGATACCCTCACTTGTAGTAGCCGAGGGGTATA
This sequence comes from Caldifarciminota bacterium, assembly GCA_023127905.1. Taxonomy (GTDB): domain Bacteria; phylum Hydrothermota; class E44-bin80; order E44-bin80; family E44-bin80; genus JAGMEZ01. The sequence goes on along the minus strand of JAGMEZ010000238.1, from coordinate 1,945 downwards.
TGTATCAGGGGATTATGCCTATACTGGTGCTTTTGATCAAGACGCCGGTTTTGTGATTATAGATATTTCAGATCCAGCGAACCCCTCTCAAGCAGGTTTTTACAAAACAAACCCCTACCAGGTCGATGATATTTATGTATCGGGTAGGTATGCCTATCCCGCTGAATGGCTCCCTAATTTTGTGCCTTCCACATTTGAGATTGTAGATATTTCAGACCCGGCAAATCCGACCGGTGTAGGCAGTTGTGGGCTAACCTGTATTGCATTTGGACTCCACATAGAAGAAGATTATGCCTATGTTGCCGATTCTCAAGATGGTCTTCGGATAATAGATATTTCAGACCCGGCAAATCCTTTTGAAGTGGGCTATTACGACGTCGAATACGATTACACTTATGAAGTCCATGTGTTGGGGAATTACGCTTATGATGCTGATTTTTTTGGTTTTCTGCGGATAATAGATGTCTCGGATCCGATAGCACCATTTGAGGTGGGCATCTTTGAGATAATCGGTGCTTACGCAATTCAGGTAGTTGATTATGAACCGCCACAGGTTACGGTTGTTTTTCCAAATGGGGGTGAGAGTTTTGTAGTTGGTGATACATGCGAAATTTTCTGGCTGGCTGAGGATAATGTTAGTGTTGATTCGGTCAACATACTTTATTCGATTGATGTTGGTGCAAGCTGGGACACAATCGCTATCGGTGAACCGAACGACTCTACTTATGAATGGATTATTCCAGATACCCCATCTGATAGCTGTCTGGTAAAGATATTAGCCTATGACCCAAGCTTTAACCTTGGTGAAGATCAGAGCGATTCGCTGTTCAGTATTTCTTTAGTTGGAATAAAAGAGAATATTTCTTCTCCCGTTTCCTTTGCTCGTTTACAAATCCGACCGAACCCATTCAGTGAAAAAGTAGAAATAGAGTTGGGGATGCAGTCCTTCGATAATACTCAGGACAGGGATGTAGGATGTAAGATGGAAGATATTTCGTTGCTGATATTTGATGTCACGGGGAGGAAGGTGAGGGAGATTTCACTTTTACCTTTTAACTTTTCACTTGGAGCAACCTGGGATGGGAAGGACGATCACGGGAGAAGGTTGCCCTCAGGTATCTATTACTGCAGATTGTCTCAGGGGAATCGCACAGAGACAAGAAAGATACTTTTTGTGAAATAATTTAACTAACAGGTAAGGCCCGCCTACGCCTTGGCTTCTGCGGGTTGTTGTCCGCCGAAGTCCAAACGAAGGAGGACATCTTGCCTTACCGTGGGTTATTGTGGGTGGGGACCGCAGTTGCGAGGCAAGATGCCTCGCCTGTTCGCTTGGGATTTCTTCAGTAGAAGTTATGGAAAAATTCTCGCAATGACACATCAAGAGGAAAGTGATATAATATCATGCAAGTCATAGTCTTTAATATAGATTAAACTTTTCACTTTTAACTTTTCACTTGTAGTTTATCCTACATCGTATATCTCATAGTCTTTAATATAGATTAAACTTTTTACTTTTAACTTTTCACTTGTAGTTTATTCTCCATCCTTACTCTTCCATTAACGGAACTATCTTTTCTGCTCTTCTTAGCAACTTCTCTGCTTCTTCCTCTCTTCCTCTTTTCTTTAGTTCTTTTGCAAAAGAGAGGACTTCGGTTTCATAACTAAAGAGTATTTCGAGTCTCTTGTCATCAGACCAATCATCGTACATCTTTTTGAATGGCTCACCACGAAAAAGGGAAAATGCACGCAGATACTCCCTCTTTGCAAATCCCCATTCATCTGCTCGCAGAAGAGCCTTCGCCTGTGCAGTGGTTTCCTTATAGTATTGATAGTCGGTAGTGATATGTGAGCGAAAGTGTAAGTATTTATCCTCTCCGAAGGATCCCTTAGCTATGTAAAGAGAGCGAATGGATAGTTTCAGATATTTTCTTATGCGAACAAGAAA
>JAGMEZ010000237.1 GCA_023127905.1 Caldifarciminota bacterium | reverse complement strand
ATCATAACCAAGAACATCAAGGGCTACACTCTCTGAAGCGAAAGCGTAAGAATTATTTTTTTTACCGTAAATTAGAGGTTTAAACCCATGCGGATCCCTGAAAGCAAGAAGACCCTTTTTGCCGATTATTAAAACGACAGAGTAACTTCCCTCAATGGAATCGAAGGTTTTATTAACAGCCGCAAAAAGATTATCAACACTGAATTTATCAAATCTACTGAGTTTCGCAGCAAGGAGATTGAGGATTAGTTCTGCATCGCAAGTTGTGTTAATATACCTTAATTCATGTTCTTCGAGTTCTGCTTTTAATTCACGGTAGTTTGTAACATTTCCATTGTGAGCAAGGGCTATTCCGTACGGTGTATTTACATAGAAGGGCTGTGCTTCTGTCTTTTCATATGAACCTATAGTTGGATATCTGACATGTCCGATTGCAGAATGCCCCTGTAATCGAGCCATATTTTTTTTGTTGAAAACATCCTTTACCAGGCCAATACCTTTTTTGAGATTGAACCTGCTGTTGTACGTTATTGCACCTGCAGCATCCTGTCCCCTGTGCTGGATAGTAAGAAGGCCAGTAACAAGTTCTTCGATTACATTGTCTTTTCCAATAATACCAAGTATTCCGCACATAATTACATCCTTATAATAAAATTAATATAGTTTAATTCATCATGAAAGTCAAGGGAATTTTACCAGTTGGTTATAGGCTTGTCTTCTCAGTCATAATAAAAAATAGTTTTTCGAATTGTTGTTTTAGCTGAGCTGTGTTGCCTGCTTCTAACATCCTTATAGATTGATGGAGCATTTTATCATCAGGTTTATGTTCCAGCGCTTTCTTTAAGAACGAAAGTGCAACCCCAGGCTTGTCGAGAAATAAATAACAAACAGCCTGGTATGCTTGAGATGCTGCTTTTGTGTCTTCCCAATGTTCGGTGAATTCAAATGTTTTGAGAGCTGAATGAAACATTCCATTCTTAAGTAAAACGACGCCTTTTTTCATGCTCATTTCAGGATATACTCTAAGATTATTTAAGGTTCTCTCATTCTTATATGGTTTTTTTTCAAAAATTCCCCTTAAGATGAACTGTGAATAATCAAAAAATGTTATCTCAGGTACTTTTGTAATTTCATAAACAATGCCGGAAGGAATTTTTTGATAATCTGGAGATATTGAGAGAGCATCCCTGTCAACTCCATTTACAAAAGTTATGTAACAGGACCTTTCGTCAATATTTTTTTCTATGAAACTATTTATCAATGCAATGAAGCGTCTCTGTATCTTATCAGGGCTTTTTAGTTTGCCGTGTTCAAATTCATCAAGGAGTTCCAGGTATTGATTTATCTCTTCTTTTGACTTTTCAATAAGGAAGGGATATTCTTTCTCTAAATAGTCAAAATACCAACTCCTTCGCAAAAGTTCCTTATCTATCATAATTATATCTTTTCGTATTCCTTCGATCTGTTTAAGATAGAGGGCAGGTGAGTAGTAATCCCAATTATTTGTTATAACAATTCCGTTTTCTTTGACTGAAGAAAACAAGTTGAGACACATATCGTAGGCAATATAATTGTTTCTTTCGTTCGATTTGTTAAAGTTTAAGAGGAGTAC
>JAGMEZ010000236.1 GCA_023127905.1 Caldifarciminota bacterium | reverse complement strand
CATTCTTCATTCATAACAGGATAACCTTTTTCATCGTGGGTTAAACCGGTAACATGGAATTTATAACCTTCACCTGTAATTACCATTGGAGGAACAAGGTCTTTTTCATACTGGAATGGGAGATATTTATCTTTTGGACCCTTATACAGTTTTCGAGATTCAAGTTTTATCTTGCTTGCAGGTGGTATGATAACTTTTTCAACCATACTTGCAATTGATTGGTCAGATAATAAGACCACGGGAGTACGGTATTTCTCTGAATAGTTAAATGCTTTAATCATTAACTCAAACGTTTCTTGTGGTGAGTTTGGAGAGAGTGCTATAACCTCATAATCACCATGGGAACCCCATCGTGCCTGCATAACATCTCCTTGAGCCGGGGCGTTTGGTATACCCTCAGATGGTCCACATCTTTGAACATCAACAATCACACATGGGGTTTCCAGCATCACACCAAGTCCTAAATGTTCCATCATTAGTGAGAGTCCTGGTCCAGAAGTAACAGTCATTGCCTTTTTACCTGCCCAGGAAGCTCCCAGGACTGCAGCGAGGACTGAAATTTCGTCTTCCATTTGGATGAAAACTGCATTTATATCTTTTGCTCTTTTGGTGAACCTTTCAATTACTTCAATGGAAGGTGGGATTGGATAAGCGGAAAGAAACCGACAACCTGCTGCGATTGCGCCCTCTGCACATGCCTGATTACCGCTAAGTTTGTGGGTTCCAGATAAAACACCTTTTGGCGCAGTTTTCACATTACCTCCTTATGGGCCTTGGGTTTTTATCAGTTATGCTATTTTTTCTTTGAAGTAGGATTCTTCTCTTCTTTCGCGGTGCTGAATATGGCAAAGTCAGGACAGAGCATTTCACAGAGTCCACAGTTTACACAATTATCAGGATTCTCAACAAAAGGTGGATGATAACCCATTTTATTGAATTCCTCTGATACAGCGAGAACATCCTTGGGACAGTATTCAACACAGAAACCGCACCCTTTGCATCTATCTTTGATTATATGAACTTCACCTGAGGGAATCTTAACTTCATTGATATCTAAAGGTGTTCGCCAGTATTTCATTTCTTTTGTAATTAATATTCACAATCCTTCAAATGCCTCTTAAAGGCAAATAACTGTGAATAATCGCCTTAACATATAGAGAAAAAAGAATGATTTGTCAAGGAAAAAAATGAAATTTTTCACAAACTAACAAAGGGAGTTTTTTACCCCGTTAGAAAGCTCGCTGTATCCAATGATAAAGGGATTAGAATTCACACCACATTGTCAATATGAGAACACTCAGCTGCTCTCGTTTTAATTCGACTTAGATATTCTTTTAGCTTCTAACGGGGCTCACCTGTTGGATGAAGAGAAATTGTGTTTTATTGGGAGTAGCGAAACTTGCCCGTCCCGTTAGATGATTTTTCATCTAATGGG
>JAGMEZ010000235.1 GCA_023127905.1 Caldifarciminota bacterium | reverse complement strand
TATGTTGAAGAAAGATTGAAAAAATTAACCGAATTTTCTGAACAATTTGAATACAATAGGATTGAGCTTAATGATAAATCTATCGGTATTATATCGAGTGGCATCTCTTACCAGTACGTAAGAGAAGTTTTGCCAGATGCATCATTTCTAAAATTATCTTTTACGTATCCACTCCCCTTCAAATTAATAGAGAAATTCAGTAAACAAGTAAAAAAACTATATGTGATAGAGGAAAATGATCCATTTCTTGAAATGGAAATAAAAGCAAAAGGAATAAATGTAATTGGCAAGGAAATTATTCCAATAACAGGAGAATTGAATCCAACCATTATCAACGAAGCATTTGGAAAAAAGAGAAAATCTGTTACTATAAAAAAGATGCCCTCTCTTCCACCAAGACCTCCTGCCCTTTGCCCTGGTTGTTCTCATACACCTGTTTTCTACACAATCAATAAACTTAAATTAACAGCAACGGGAGACATAGGCTGTTATACACTCGGAGCATTGCCACCCCTTAATGCGATTGACACCTGTGTCGAGATGGGGGCTAGTATAGGCAATGCTTTTGGTATGGAAAAGGTCCTTGGAGAAAAATCGGATAAAAAAATCGTTGCCGTAATTGGAGATTCAACGTTCTTCCACTCCGGTATCACACCGCTTATTGATATTGTCTATAATAAAGGCACATCAACTGTGATTATACTTGATAACAGGATTACTGCGATGACAGGTCATCAGGAGAATCCAGGGACAGGAAAAACGCTTATGGGAGAGAAGACAGTTACAATCAATCTTGAAGATATTGTTAAAGCATGTGGAGTAAAACATGTATTCACCATTGATCCCTACAATTTAAAAGAGCTCAAGAAAATAATCAAAAGAGAAGTAGAGAGGAAAGAACCAAGCGTAATTATTGCACGAAGACCCTGCATGCTTCTCCTTATAAGAAAGAAAGAAGTTGGTAAACCTTTCTATGTCGACACGGAAGAATGTATAGGATGTAAGATATGTCTACAACTTGGCTGCCCGGCAATCTCTATGAAGGATGAAAAAGCTTATATAAATGAATTTTTCTGTGTTGGATGTGGTGTTTGTGCACAACTATGCCCCAAAGACAATACAATGATTCAAAAAGAAAATGATGAATAAATATGAAGTTATATCTTGAACTTTATACCAAGGAGAAGTAATGGAAACAAAATCTGTTATGATATGCGGCGTTGGTGGACAGGGTATCCTCCTTGCAAGTGATTTACTTTCACAAACTTTGCTGGAAGTAGGAATGGACGTAAAGAAAAGTGAAGTTCATGGAATGTCTCAAAGAGGTGGAACAGTTATAAGTAATGTACGATTTGGAGAAAAGGTATTTTCACCACTAATTGGCAAAGGGGATGCTGAAATTATACTTGCTTTTGAAAAACTTGAAGGATTAAGACAACTTGAGTATCTAAAAAAAAGCGGTGTTGTTTTAGTCAACGATTTTGTAATTAAACCACTACCTGTAGCCTGTGGACTTGCTGAATATCCAGACGGTATTATCTCAGTAATAAAAGACACAGTTCCAAATACGTTAGTAGTAGATGGATTTTCCCTTGCAAAAAAAGCAGGCAACGCACGTAGCATGAACATTGTACTGCTCGGAGTCCTTGCAAAAAAACTCGAAATAGACAAAAAAAACTGGTATAGTGTAATCGAAAAAAGAGTTCCTAAAAAGACATGGGAAATAAACAAACAAGCATTTGATCTTGGTTACGAAGTAATATAATAAAAAAACAGATGTACAAGAACACAATTCACAAAGGGTTAGAAACAGACTTTAAAAATGCACCTACCGGAATCTGGATTCTCATTGGTCTTGTGGGGGCAGGAAAAACCACCTTTGCCCAGAAACTCTGGACAACTGATCCCACAGGAACCATCAGGTCATCACTAGATGAGATTATACAGATGATGAGTTTCTATAATTATGAACCCCGGATGAACAACTTTTACGCTGGCGTGGAAAGGTCGACTATCGTTGACGGACTTATCAACGGATACAAGGTAATCGTTGATAGAACAAATATTACAAAAAAAACACGTAACCTTTTCATAGTCCTTATCAAAAAAATAAAGGAGATAGCAAATGAGTATCTACTTCTTCTTGATACACAAAAAGAGAGCACATTCATTGAACAATGTGAAAGAAATCTCATTGAGAATATCCTCATTGAAGAAAGCAGGAAAAACATTACTATTTACTCTCTGTATTTGAAGCTCGTACGGGATTGGAAAGTTAAGAAAATAGAACCAATTCTTTTCACTCAAAATTCCTCTACCATCAGGAATAAATTGAAAGATATAGCGCAAACAGAAATTGTTGGTATCTTTTTTGATGTACCTGAAGAAATATGCATACAGAGAAGATTGGGTGATCCTCTTAATATAGTAAGGGATAGGGGACAGAAGATAAACTGGAAGGCTGTAATAAAAAAGATGAAAAAGCAATTAGAACAACCAGAAATCAACGAGGGTTTTGATAGGATATATAGGGTGAACCAGAATGGGAGTGAGAGTAATGTTCTATATCATCCCAAGACGAAATTAAAACCGATAATATTGAACTATTTATAACAGTTGTAGAAAAGAAAAAGGGAGCAGTGTATGAAATTAGATGATATTAAGATTTCTAAGGCAATCATTGAGAGATTCTCAGCTAAACTACTCGATAGTTTGGACTGTGATGTCGCGGTTGTTGGCGGCGGACCGGCAGGACTGACAGCAGCCTACCAACTTGCAAAGAATAAAAAGAAAGTTGTATTGTTTGAGAGAAAACTATCTATTGGCGGGGGAATGTGGGGTGGGGGAATAATGTTCAATGAAATCGTCGTTCAAAGTGAAGGAAAAAAAATTCTTGATGAATTTGGGGTAAAGACAACCCTTTTCGAAGAAGGATATTTTTGTGCAGATTCAATTGAAACTGTTACTACTATCTGCTCAAAGACAGTTAAAGCAGGAGTGCGAATATTCAATCTTTTCAGTGTTGAAGATGTAATGCTAACGGAGGAAAAAGTTACTGGACTGGTTATTAATTGGAGCACAGTTGAATTGGCAAAATTACATGTCGATCCTATCACGATAAGATCAAAATATGTTATCGATGCAACAGGACACGCTGCTGAGATTGCAAGGATCATTCAGAATAAAAGCGGATGCAAATTAAAAACTCCAACAGGGAATGTCATTGGCGAAAAACCAATGCATGCTGAGATAGGAGAGCAAATGATCATGGAGAATACAAAAGAGATATTTCCGGGAGTATTTGCCGCAGGAATGTGTGCAAATGCAGTCTTTGGAGCACCACGGATGGGTCCAATATTTGGTGGTATGTTAATGAGTGGTGAGAAGGCTGCAAGTCTTATTCTGGAAAAGTTAAAATAGAATTGTATTGTAATAGTTTTAAATTACCGGATAAAAATAATATAAATTTGCGAATTTTTCTTCCTTTCTCTTGACTTTTTTAAAATTTTGATTATATTCACCAAATGTTAAATCTAACACGGATGGATAAATGTTAGATAGAATATTAAAAAGGTAAATAGCTAAATAAAAATCCAGATATAGATTTACTGGATTTGGAGAGAAAGAATAAAATATGACAGTGCTATCGGCAATATTGCTATTGTTTTTGGTAATTGATCCTAT
>JAGMEZ010000234.1 GCA_023127905.1 Caldifarciminota bacterium | reverse complement strand
CATAAAAAATAGAGGTGACAATGAGAGAAAGAAACATACCTAAAGGTAGATTTTTCCCTGGATTTTTTGTCTCTTCAGCCAAGGCAGCTACTTTGGTCAATCCTCCGTAAGAAATAAAAACAAAACTTGCGGTAGCAAACATGGAGCCTAAACCTTTAGAAAAGAATGGGGTGAAATTCAGAGTATTAACTGATTTTGAGCCCCAGAGTACATAGATAAAAAGTATGCCCAAAAGTCCTGAAACCAAGAATACCTGAAATCTTCCTGCTTCCTTTGCACCTATTAGATTCAAACCAATAAAAAATATACAACAAAACAGCGCAATGATATATATAGGAATTGGGGTTATTATACTTAGATAAGCCCCCATACCTATAAGAGCAAATGCTCCCTTTAAACTTAGAGAAAACCAGGATGAAAATCCAGCTACTGTTCCTAAAAGTGGACCAAACCCTCTCATAATATAAAAATAGTCTCCACCAGCTTTTGGCATTGCTGTAGTTAGTTCTGCCATACTTAGAAGAGTGGGGATACAAAAGATCCCTGCTATTAAATAAGAGATGATAATCGCTGGACCTGCTTTTGCAAAAGCTAATCCTGGAAGAATAAAAAGTCCCGAACTAATCATTGCTCCTGTTGCTATACAAAAAACATCCAAGGAAGTGAGTTTTTTCTTTAGCTCTCTCGCCATCTGAATATGTTCCTTAGCTTCGCTGACAGTGTGATAATATGCCTATCATTTCTTTCGTCAACGGATTTTCTTGTTGATTCTATGAATATGCTCTTAAAATAGGATACATAAGAATAGTCCTTTTTATGTTTGACATAACATATTCAAGCTCTGTTGTCAAGTTGTCATTTCGAGGTTTATACATTCATGAAATGGATCACCAAACCATCCACAGGGGCATGGGTTCATTACACTTTTGGCAGAATGCAAGGGTGGTGACTAGAAGAAGTTATGGAATAGAGCGGAGAAAAAGAGGTTGACATTGGAGAGGCGTAAGCGGTATAATATTGGAGTAAATCATGATGGTACAACCTGAGAAGTGTCTACGAAAAAAACGCAAATGTGTCCACTTTTTGCTGAGATATAATACTATACAGCAGTTGGTGGCAATTAGATTAAACTAAAAAAGAGAGGGAATAACATGAAAGCGATAATTTTCAGAATCTGTAACATTGTCTTTATATTGACTATAATGGCAACAATTTTACTAGGTGGTTGTACTAAAAAGAGTGAATAAGAAATTGGGGTCAGTAAGAAATTGGGGTCAGGCTAAGAAATAAGATTTAGTTCATCATTCTATTTTCTTAATATATCGTTCAAACTCATCAATCGTTATATTTCTCTCTATATGAATTAATGATCCCTGCTCCCTCTCTAAAAATACTGCAATCTCCTTCCTCCCTGTCCGGGTATATAATGTACACAGCCGTATGAATAAACCCCTCGCCTTTACAATCTCCTTCCCCCATCTACTACTGCGTAAATCTTCCAAACTCATCCCTGTCATACCCTTCACTACTTCAGCTATATCATACAATGTCTTGTTCTTGTGTATATACTCCTCTCGCCGTAACTCCTCACCAACCCTCTTCTTGACCTTTATTACAAAATCATCTTCTCCTAAAATTCG
>JAGMEZ010000233.1 GCA_023127905.1 Caldifarciminota bacterium | reverse complement strand
CCAAATTACTTAATTACTATATGTGAAAATTTCCAATTTCTATTTTCCTAACTTCGGACTTTCCTTCTTTCTATTTCCCCTCTTTCTATCTCAACAACAATAATTTTTTTATTTCAACAATATTTTCAACCTCAAAACGACAGAAATAGAACCCAATAGGACATCCCTGATTACGAAAATCTTTCCCATCCCATTCCAGTTTCGCTGGAAGGATAAAGGATGAAGGATAAAGGATAAATTCCCTCACCTTCCTCCCCGTGACATCAAAAATCCTTATCGAGATATCAGATTCATTGTTTCTGTTTTCTGGATTCTGTCCTCTGTTTTCTGTCATCCGGAATTTAATTTCTACCTTTTCCCTGAATGGATTGGGATATAGATTAATTTCCACCAACTTATGTAGGTTTTCTGTTTCTACCTCTTTTATACCGGTTTGTCCCACATCAATATTTCCATAGATGTCCCAATCAGTCAAACTCGTCCTGCAGTCATCCCATGCGATAAGGTAGCGTGTATCATTCCATGCAATAGCAGAATAGCACTGATGATTTGCTGCTATTGAGATTGGGAAATCAGGATCCACAAGTCCACCCGATGGATTCACCATCTGACCGTATATGTCTGGATAACCGTTTCTCGTATCATGCCACACGACAAGATAATTAATTCCATCCCAAGCAATAGCAGGGATTTGCTGTCCATCAGTTGCTGTTGAGATCGCAAATTGGCCTAAAGTATCACCAGAATGATTTATCATTTGCCCATAGATGTCAGCGTTTTCATAGCCACCACTCCTGCAGTCCTGCCACACTACAAAGTAGTTAATACTATCCGAGGCAATGGCAGGCCAACACTGAACATCTGTAGCTGTTGAAATTGCAAAATTGTTGCCCTGAAGTCCGCCCGATGGATTCACTCTCTGACCATAAATATCAAAGCTCCCATTCCTGGAATCACGCCAGGCAACAAGGTAATTTATACCATCCCAAGCAATGGCAGGAAGAGACTGGTTTCCAGATGCAATTGAAATTACAAAATTAGTGTCCTCAAGTCCACCTGATGGATTTACCCGCTGACCATAAATGTTCCAGTCACTGCCATTTCTATAGTCTTGCCATACCACATGGTGATTTGTTCCATCCCAGGCAACAGCAGGATTCTCCTGATTATCTGCCACAGTTGAGATCGTAAATTGTCCCAAAGTATCACCTAATGAATCCACTCTTTGACCATAAATGTCATAATCGCTATTATTCCTCCAGTCTCCCCACACGACAAGAAAGTTTGAACCATCCCAGGCAATAGCAGGATAATGCTGATTTCCTGGTTCTATTGAAATCGGGAAATCTCCGTTCTCAGTAGTGTAGTATCTATTGTTCTTATAAGTGGCTATACCATCAGCCTCAGGCTCGGCATAGATTGACTGAATACATAAAGCCAGCATAATTATTCCTATAATATTTATCTTTCTGCTATTTCTTTCCATTTTACCTCCTTCCTCTTTTTCGTATTACCATCATTTCAAAATCAAAAGCTTCTTTGTATCTTTAAAATATCCTGCCTCAAATTTGCAGAAGTAAACACCAGATGCAAGTTCTCTGCCTTCCTTATCTTTCCCGTCCCAATAGATAGTATAAGAACCTGGGTTCTGTGTTTTGCTCACCAGGCTTTTTATTTTCTGTCCGAGGGAGTTATAGATTAATATTTCTACATTTGTCCTCTTTTTTTGCATATATTTTATCGATGTTTTGGTGCTAAAAGGATTTGGCAGTATTGAGATATGGGGAATTTGTTCCTTTACCGTAGTCTCCTCAATACCTGTTAGTGAATCGTAAATCTCACAGGAAGAAGTATAATTATATCTTGCCTCTCCTCCCGTGACAAACACAGCACTATCCTGAAGTAATATAGCAGTATGAAAGAATCTCTCGGTATTCAATGAATCGGTCATTGCCCAGGTGTGGGTTGTCACATCATAAATCTCACAAGTAGAGATAGCACCGGGATAAAAATATCCTCCGGCAACGAGTATCGCAGTATTGCTGAATAATGTAGCTGTATGGTATACCCTTTGACTATTCATCGAATCAGTATAAGCCCATTCTTCGGTTTGCGGATCATAAATTTCACAGGAAGATGTAATAGGCCAGCCTCCGCTGACGAGTACCTTTCCATCGGGAAGCAGGGTTGCGGTATGTCCATATCTTGCCTGATTCAGTGAATCGGTTATAGACCAGGTTCCATATGTTGGGTCGTAAATCTCACATGAAGAAAGAGGACCACTCCCACTATGACCAGCAACAACAAGAACTTTGCCATTGGATAATAATGTAGCTGTGTGATTAAATCTCTGAATCTCTGTTGAATCAGTAGGGCTCCAATTTCCTGTTGCATAGTCGTAAATTTCACAACTAGTACCTGCACCATATCCTGAAACGACAAACACTTTACCGTCTGGAAATAAAGTTGCAGTGTGTAGCCTTCTCTTTGTACCCATTGAATCAGTGTAGGTCCATGATGAAGTTGATGGATCATATATTTCGCAGGAAGCGAGGGTGTATTGATCATAGTAAAATCCACCAGCAACGAGTACCTTACCATTGGGGAGCAGGGTTGCGGTATGTTTCTCTCGATGAATATGTAGTGAATCGGTGGAAGACCAGGTGTAAGTCAAAGGGGAATAAATCTGGCAAGAAGCGGTTTGATATAATCCATTCCAACCTCCAGCGCATACAAGGACCTTGCCATCCTGAAGTAATGTTGTTGTATGATGATGTCTGGTAATATTCATCGAGTCGGTGTAACTCCAGTTTCCTGCCGACAAACATTTACAGATGAGCATTATATTTATTCCAATAATTGATAACCTTAAAGTTTTCCTTAGCATCTTATCCCCCTTAAGTCCTTTCGAATGTTATCAGGCTAATAGGTAATGAAAAAGAAGGATTACTGATAGGTTCATTAGATTCATAGAATCACCTTCTTATTATTGCTTTTCTTCTGATGGCATGGTTGCCCACCCTTAGTTGATAAAAATAGACACCATTAGCCATTTTATTGCCTCTCTGATCACAACCATCCCAATGAATTGTATAACAACCAGGGTGCTGATTTTCCTTCACCAATGTTTTCATCTTCTCGCCCAAAATATTAAAGACAGATAATTCAACAACGCTCTCTCTTGCAAGATTGTATCGTATTTCCGTGATTGATTTGAATGGATTGGGATAATTCTGGTTTAATGAAAAACTTACTGGTATTTGTCCTGATTTTCTTTCATCTTCAATACCGGTCAGATAAATCGTCTCGAAGGTAACAGTGTCCTGGACAAAACCACCTGTATAATCAAAAGAAAACCAGCCTGTGCTATCTGTCACAAAGGTATCATAAGGTACACTATTCACCAGCACCTCAACCTGCGCATAAGCTGGGAAATTATCTATTGTATGGGATGTAATAACCGATGGATTTTCACTTATCTCTTGCCAGTTCTTGTAATAAGTTCCTGTTGTATCCCACTGAAGAACAATAACTTCTACTGAATCGGTGGAAGGTACAATGGTCATTTTGTAAGTTGTAACTTCTATTGTCTCATCAAGATTGAGTAAATATTCGCTTCGGTCAGGATACCAGAATGGCTGATTATTTCCATCCTCTGTGAACGCCTTTCCGTCTGAGAATTCCAGCCTAGCATCATTGTCGTAGACTTGAATCCTTGTAAAATTATCTCCAAGATTGAGAACGAGCCCTTCGGAGACTTCACCAAGACGAATATGAGGTTCATCAGGAATAAGAGACTCTACGAATGAGTTTCCTTCGACATGAGCAGTGTCCACCCTTACAAGCACAAGATTGTGGTATCCCGATTGTTGGGAACAGTGGATGAATGTATTATCTATAAAACTTACATTTGAAAGAATGCGATTCCCCGCATCCCTCCAGGCACAACCTCCATATCGCTCGGTGTTTTCCACTATGTTGTTCTTAAAAATTACATCCTTTATAAAATGACCTTCATTTGTATGTCCACAAAAAAGGCCCCAGTGCATGTTTTTGACATAATTGTTTTGTGCCAGAAGCCCAGCACCACGATTGTGAAAGTAAATTCCATTGGTATACGGTGGTCCGATAAGTGAACAACCTTCTACAATAGTATTGAAGGCGCCTGAATGAAGATCAATAGCACAATGATCAGCTCCCCTGACATAGCAATTTCTTATTACATTTGTAGAACAGGGATAATCACCAACCGTATGGCTT
>JAGMEZ010000232.1 GCA_023127905.1 Caldifarciminota bacterium | reverse complement strand
TCTATTGGATACTATGATTTCACTTCTATAGATACAATAATAGACCAACTTGTTGACCACAGTATCAAACCTTATCTTATCCTATCCGACCCAAATGTCTTGTACAACCCGAATGGGTATCCTCCTATACCGGATAGTGTAGTTTATTTCACTGCATGGCTTGCTTATGTAGATACAGTGGTAAAAAGGTATCAAGATAGGGTAAATCACTGGGAAATCTGGAACGAACCGAACCTTGATGAAACCTGGCTTCCAGCAGCAAATCCTGCACAATACTCTGCTCTTGCGTGTTCAACAGCAAAGGTTATTAGAGCAATTGATACTGATGCTGTTATCTGTCTTGGCGGGACGGCACTTATTGATATTAAATTCATCAAGTCCTGTCTTGAGAATGGAGTGGACCAATATATAGATAAAATAGGCATACATCCCTATCGAACGCTACCTGAAGCACCTCAGAACCTATTGACATGGACGCCAAATAGTCAATTTGAGAGTCCCTATAACTCTTATGAAGAAGAAATAGAAGCCCTGAAAGATACGATTGCACTGTTTAGTAATAGTCTTGAGATATGGGATACTGAAGGTTGCTTTCTTTCTGATTCAATTTATCCAGATCCATTGAGTCCTGATCCGTTTAATCCTCAACATTCATCTGAAACAACGCAGGCAAAGTACCTCGCAAGAAGATATATTCTCAATCTCAAACAGTGTATAGAGATAACTACCTGGACTGTTGATTGGGACATACACAGTCTGATAAATAATATGGGAAGGTCTGACTGGGTCGATGACTACTCTGAACGTACAGATTATAATTTTGGTGAGGCTCCATTTTGCGGTATAGTTTATACTCCACAGAATGTGTATACTTTCACTTTAGAGGGTGAAAATTATACTGAAATATTTCCGCCAATGGAAACCATTTAT
The DNA here is from genome assembly GCA_023127905.1 of Caldifarciminota bacterium. Classification (GTDB taxonomy): domain Bacteria; phylum Hydrothermota; class E44-bin80; order E44-bin80; family E44-bin80; genus JAGMEZ01. Next base: position 4,709 of record JAGMEZ010000232.1, on the reverse strand, counting down.
GATCCTTTGGCTTCAGGCGATTCTTGTATTTGGACACCGAATGGCATGGGAGATTCAGGTTATGTCTACTATAATTTTGATTTAGTCGAGAGTGGATGGTACAATCTATGGTCGAGAAGTGTGGGAAATGGTGATAGTATTAGTGTGTTTGTTGCGGTACTGGATACTATGTGGTTTAGTATTGGAAATTGGTATTCAACGAGTGAGTATAGATGGACTCCAGTATCTGGAAAATATTTAACATTTTTGAAACTCCAACCAGATAGCCATAGGTTGTATATAATAACTTACTGGGATGGTTCAAGATTTGATATATGGAAACTTGCAAAAGTTGATACCAATTGTATTCACAAAGAATCATACTATGCTCTTCAGAATATTTGTAGTATCTTTGATGAGGAAGTGCAGAGCACGGAGAATTTCTCATCACATTTTGAGAATATCAATGCAGACACTATTTCTTTCAATAGACTTACCTACGCCAATTTCGAGGATACTGTAAATGATAGACGATTTATTGCGTACTGGTTCGGCATAGAAGCAGAGGATAATTATACAGACAAACTTCTGAAGTTAACGGTCAACGACACAAGCGTAACTTCTGCGGTTCTCGTAAATTTCGTGAGTGGTTCAGTAGATAATATAGATTTCTTTGTCAGTGATACTTCAACGGTCTTTGACAGTTTACCAGTAGCTGATTTTCCATATTGCGTTGCACTCAACTGGAGTACAGGAATTTATGAAGATGCAAAATTCAAAGCAGCGGCAATTTGTGAATTGGCCATCCAGGTTTACCCCAATCCATTCACCACAAAGACAGTTATTAGTTATTCGTTATTAGTTAATAGTGGAAAAACTAATGACAAATTACCAATGACAAGTAACATGCAACACGTAGCTTTACAGATTTATGACTTGAGTGGAAGATTAATTAAGACTTTTCCACTAACCACTAACCACTATACACTGACCACTACTGTTTCGTGGGATGGGAGAAATGATATGGGTGAAATGGTAGCAACTGGCATCTATTTCTGCCAATTACAGATTGGTAATTTAACAAAAACGAGAAAGATGATTTTTGTAAGATGAGAAGGTAATATGAGAAGATTATCTGGATTACTTACATTGGGTTTTTTACTCTATTTCCAAACAACCCTCTATGGAATCCACACTTCGGTTGAGATAATTAACGACGTACCAACAATTTGTGCAAATGGTCAACCGTATAATATTGCCGGATGGACTGTAGCGACACTTGGTGGTATATGGAATCTCTCAGTGGATGAGATAAAGCAGAGGATGGATTTTACAAAATCCCAGGGTTTTGATATTATTGAGATATTTGTACCCTGGCAAATGGTGGAATGGAATAGAGATCAGTTCTGGTGGGAAAGAATGGATTCGTTAATAGATTATGCAGGGAATATAGGATTGTACACCATTATTCAGATAACAGCAACAATTGCTCCTCCATGGTTTGGAGATACACTTTATCCTGATGCTGTTTTTTATACTTTTGATCCTGATTCTTCTTTACATTCTGGAGAGATGTGGGGAAGGCTTGCAATTTCAGGGGAAGGGTCTTTTCCGATATTCTACCACCCTGGATATTATGATCGAGTGGATTCATTTTTTGTAAAGATTATTACCCGTTATAAGAACTATCCATCTCTATTTGGCTGGACACTATGTCTTTGGTTTACAGGCGAGTATAACTATCCTGGTGGTGGTTATGGAATTGCTGGTTTTGCTGATTATTCGGCATACACAGAAGGTCTTTATGGAAAGTCGCCGCCATATCCGTTAAATATGTTTAGCCAATCAGGTCCGGACTTAAGAAGTGAATGGTTGGATTGGACAAGATTCAGAATAGAAAAGAAGAGGGAAGTCCTTTATCATTTTGCTCCTCTTGTAAAGTCGCTTGATCCGAATCATATCCTTATCGGTTATCCAGGGGGTGGATTATGGGGTGAATGGGATAACGGATATATTGGAGAGATTGCCGGCATGGATTATGCCTCCATGGTTGCTGATTTATATATTGATGTAATACGAGGAGCTCCACAAGTATCTAAAAACTTCTTTGATATTGTAGAGAATGAAACATCACCAATTCCCTATATGATAATAGGGAATGTCCATGATTGCTATAGAAATGGAAAGCCTTACCTTTTGCAATGTGAAAGAAGTTGTGACACAACTTCTTTAGTTAAAGAAATAAAAGTCTGGGCGGAGTTTCATAAATCTCTGGGGTGTGATCTTATATGGTGGGAGGAACCTGATACAAATTCAGTTTCTGGTATCTGGTTACCTGAAGAAAAAAACACAATAGGTAATACAAAAGAAATTTCTAATTTGCCAAAGATTACAGGAATCACAATATCTGATTTTGCTTTTATCGATCTTCCTTTTGAATCCAGTAAGTATTATTCTGATAATACATTTAGCTTGGTTTTTGCAATGAAACAAGTAAAGGCATTTATAGATGCCGGTCTACCTTTTGATTGCATTTCTGAGAATGAGATACTTCAAAATCCATCTATTTTGAATGATTACGGCGCAATTGGTTTTCTTTTTCCTGATATGTATTATCTTCTTGCAACTGATTCTCTAAAAAATATAGTAAACAATTATCCAGGAGTAATATGGTATGGTAATCCCATAGATGGATATAATTATTGGCAGAGTGGATATTCAGATACAATTTTTCTTGGTACTTTGAGATTGTTTTATGATACAAATGGCATTTCAAGGCACCATTATGATGGAAATTTTATCTACATTGTTGGCAATAAACCATATATATTCGTTCTTTCAAGAGATTCAGATTATTCGGGGGCTATAGATGTAAACATCAAAGGCTGGAACCTGCCAAATGGTGATACAACATTCATAGAATATAATTCAGGTACAAGTTACCCTGTTTTTATATCAAATGATATGGCAAGTCTAAATGTAAATCTTGTCACACAGGAACCTTATCTGTTTGTTTTAAAGCCATTTCTTGGTGTTGAAGAACAAAAAAGGATATGTTTGCTAAGTTTTATCAAACTATTCCAGAACCATCCCAATCCATTCACCACAAAGACAGAAATCAGATTTTCCCTCGATCCTGAGGTTCTCGGGACCGAAGGGCAGATACCAGAGGTCGGAAATCAGAAGTCAGAAGTCGGAAAACAGATGTCCTTGAAGATTTACAACGTGACTGGAAGATTAATTAAGATTTTTCCACTAACCACTAACCACTATACACTGACCACTGCTGTTTCGTGGGATGGTAAAAATGATATGGGTGAAATGGTAGCAACTGGCATCTATTTCTGCCAATTACAGATTGGCAATTTAACAAAAACGAAGAAGCTAATTCTTCTTCGCTAAAGGAGGTATCTATGGCTTTTTTAACTATCTTGATGTTTTTGATTTCATCTTCATCTTACCAACCAAAGATTGATAATACGATGAAGATTTTTTCAGAACACTATAATGAAAAGATTTGCGAATGTGAGGGTATTAGTAGTGAATTTTTGACTTTAGGTGGTCCCCGTTCAATTTTTAGAAGCCCTGTTGGTGGAAAGGATAGTCTCGTGATAGGGGATACCCCAGGAGAAACCTTATTTATAAACGGTGCATATGATATACCAATGGACATTTATATAATAAATGATGGTGTAATGCTCTTGCGGAATGCCAATCTTTCCATCGAGGGCAATGTCTTTGTAGTAAATAAGGGAACGTTTGATTGTGATAGTTCGGAGGTACATTTTCTTCAGGATTACATCTATGAGTATATTATGTTCATAGCAGACAGTTCTGTCTTTATTATGAGGAATACCACTACTACCTTTAACGGTTTTCCAATAAATCTTCTCACCATAGGTGATGCACATCTAATCTGGGAGAATTTGGACAATAGAGATTTTACAACTGCCGTCGTAATGGGAAATTCGATTGATTCCCTGCGCAATGTGGATATGGCTGGAGAATGGCTTCTCACGGATAATAGCCTTACCTCTTTTAAAAATTCGGGTACATTGCTTGTGTGGTACTTTTTCCCGGATTCATCAATTATAGATTTTAGCTTTCCCGATGAGGACACTATAAATGGATTCGTATTTGATTCAACCTTGAGTACTGTTTCAGGTATTAAGTACCATACAGAAATTGACAGTTGCACGAATGTTATGTGGGGAATGATTCCCCTCGCAGGAAGCAATGTTACCATCAGGGATTCACAGATACGAACGACAGGGCTTATGTTCAATGCTGATTCTTCAAGTGTTTCAGGTCTTGTAAACGGATTTACATACGATGATTTTACATTACCGCTTCAGGACAGAGTCTACAATCTTATAAATACATATATAAATACCTGGAGCTTCTATCCTGCAGATTCGTCCTATCTCGAAGTGCAGAGCTGCATTTTTGGAGAAGCTCTGGGAATGGGAGATGCAAATTTTCTGATTCAGAATGCATTCTGTGATGGCAGTGGTGGTCATATAGAGACAACAGATAACTCTTTTGGTATTATCTTTCTTTCTTCTCTAATGTGCGATGTAATTTCAAAACGAAATAGTATCCTCATAATTGGTTACTCTTCCGTCCTTTTCGGAAATATATGGGCTACAGGGTCATCTATGATGCTTTTTATCAATACAAGTATACCGGATTTTCCCGAGGTTTATGATACATCATTGGTTTTTATTGAT